>NZ_JBJJLN010000028.1:0-59164 GCF_046230725.1 Pseudomonas sp. KCJK9000
CGCCGTTGCAAAATAAACCATAATCGGACGTGAGGTGAAGCATAAACTCAATTTTAAGCCCGATTTTTTCTCGTTATCCGCTGCCTGCTGTACATTTTGAGTTGCCGCTTGACGAATAATGGAAATGGCATTTCAAAAAAATCATACCAGTCGTGCCTTTCTGGTCAGCGTTTTGCTGATAAGCGCCAGTCGGAATTCGCCCGCCAGCAGCGGCCGCGCTGCCTGGCAGTTGCGGTTGCCAAGTGCGTACGCCAATTCATCTCCCGAGCCTTCCTGGTTTTTTATCCGTGCGATGGCGCATGCTACGTTGGCGGGGGCAGGCCATTGACGGATAATGCTGTTTTTGGGCCCTTGCCCTGAATTGAGGGTGTCAATCTGTGAGGTTTTGCAAAAATGGTTAAAGCGCGGCCGCGTCCGGCGGTGAATGGAGTGGCATCGGCAGACCGTGTTTTGACTGTGCTGACGGCGTTTCAGATAGGCGATTCAGCGCTCAGCCTTGTAGAGCTGGTCGAGCGTACTGGGTTGATCAAGAGCACCATCATGCGCTTGATGGTGTCCCTGGAAAATCATGGTTTCATCACTCGCATGGCCGATGGCAGATACCAGTTGGCGAGCGAGGTCATGCGTTTGAACACCGTGTACCAGGAGGCGCTCGACCTGGAAAAACACGTGATGCCACGTCTGCACCACTTGGCGGAGCAGTCGGGTGAGACAGCATCCTTCTATGTGCGCCATGGTGCATATCGGATGTGCCAATACCGAGTCAACTCTTCCCATCGGCTGCGCTTGAATCTTCAGCCCGGCGATATGCGGCCTATGGATGAGGCCGCAGGCGCCCAAGCATTACGTGCGCCTTACCCGGTCGGAATCACATTGGATAAGCCATTTTATTCCAAAGGCGCGACCGATCCGCATGCCGCTTCAATGGCCCTGCCCATCTACGGCGCGCAGCAGAAGCTCATGGGGGCGCTGGTGATTTCCGGGCCGGCCAGCCGTTTGACGGAAGACTATGCCGAGAGCCTCAAAGCGATGTTCTTTGAAGCGGCAAATGACCTAATGCGAAGCCTGGGCTACAAGCCTGCGTCTTCAGAGCCCGAAGCGATTAAGTGACCGGGCGACGGGCACCGCGGCAAACGGGGTGCGATCGCCAACGGATCTTTTCATGCCAGGCATGCCATGCCTAGGCCACGAGTTGGCTTGCCCTGGGCCAGCCAACCTCAAGCCACCCCTTGCGCGTGCCGGTCAGCTCAGCCCTTCGGCCTGTAGGGTTTTCTGCACGGCCGGCCGGCTGGCTACCCGCTTGTGAAATTGCGCGACCGCCGGCCAAGGTGTCAGGTCGATGCCTAACATCGGCGCCCAGTTGACGATGGTGAACAGGTAGGCGTCGGCCACGCTGAAGTGTTGTCCTGTCAAAAACGCCTGGCTGTGCAGGGCCGTGTTTACCAGGCCCAAGCGTTTGCCGAAGGTATCCAGGGTTTTTTGCTTGGCCTGGGGGCTGATGCCTGGGTTGAACAGCGCAGCAAGCGTCTTGTGCAGTTCAGTGCCAATGAAGTTGAGCCATTCCTGCACCCGCGCGCGCTCCAGTGAACCCGCCGGGGGCAGCAGGTTGGCCTCGGGTTTTTGGTCGGCCAGGTACTGAACGATGGCAGGGCCCTCGGTGAGCACTTGGCCGTCATCCAGTTGCAGGGCTGGTACATAGCCCTTGGCATTGACCGAATAGAAGTCGGCCCCGCTAGCTGTGGTATGAGCCTTGAGGTCGACTTTTTCGGCGGTGTAAGGCAAGCCCAGTTCGTTCAGCACGATGTGCGGCGAGAGTGAACAGGCACCTGGTGAGTAATAAAGCTTCATGGTTGTCTCCCATTGAGCAAAGGACGGGGCGCAGCAGCGTTAACGTTATGCCACCTACGTGCGATCTCAAGTACGGTGATGACCAATGGTCGATGATCGCGCTGGCGCTTACGGTTCACCGAGCGTTTCGCGTGCGGGGCTTAGACGGCGGGTATGGAAGTCGTACTCGAACAATTCAGCATAGCGCCCCCACTCGATGGCGACTTTGAGTACGCGTTCGGCTTCTTCGGCATCCATCGACTCGGCCAGGCGTTCGAGCACGGCTTTTTCCAGCAACCCCGCAGGCTCCAGGCGCAGGCTATCGAGGATATAGCCGATCAATCTCACGTGGCTCTTGCACTGGCGCGCGAACAAATCCTGGCGCCGTGCCTGGCGTGCAGTGACGTAGTTGCGCCCTTGGCGGGTAAGGCGGATGTCGCCCTCGACGACCTGGGCCAAGCCGAGCAGGCCAAGGGCCTCGTAGATCGGGAACAGCGCCTCGTCAGGCTGCTCGGCTTCCTCGGCCAGGTGAGGCAGGTCGGCTTCGCCGTTGAACGGCTCGCCAGCAATCAGTTCCAGCACGCTTTCCATGCGCGCGATGTCGGCATCAGGTAGCCGGTAGCCCAGTTCAACGGTTGACGGGGCGCCTGCGGCGGCTATTTCTTCAGGGCGTTGGGTCATCAGTGCATAGACCTCGTCGACCAGCCCGCGAACCTGGGCCGAGTCAGCGTTGCGCGGCCGGGGCAGGTCGATGTGCAGCTCGGAGCGAACGCGCCCTGGGTCGCTGGAGAGAATGAGGATGCGGTCAGCCATCATCACGGTCTCCTCGATATTGTGCGACACCACCAGAATGCCGCGAGTGGTGATGCGGCGCTCTTCCCAGAGTTCGAGCATGTCGTCGCGCAAGGTTTCGCCGGTGAGTACATCCAGCGCCGAGAACGCTTCGTCCATCAGCAGCACTTCTGGGTTCATCACCAAGGCACGGGCGATACCCACGCGCTGGCGCATGCCGCCAGACAGCTCACGGGGCAGGGCGCCACCAAACCCGGAGAGGCCGATCAGCTCCAGTGCAGCGTTGGCCAGGCGCTCGCGCTCAGCTCGGTTCACGCCCTGGGCTTCCAGGCCAAGCTCGACGTTTTGCTGCACGGTCAGCCACGGGAACAACGCAAAAGTCTGGAAGACCATGGCTACGCCGTCGACCGGGCCGTGGATCGGCTGGCCGCGGTAGCTGACGGTACCGCAGTCGGCGCCAACCAACCCGGCGATGATCCGCAGCAGCGTCGATTTACCGGAACCGGAGCGGCCGAGCAGGGCGACGATCTCATGCTCGCGCAGTTGGAAGTCGACGCCTTCAAGAATGGTCCGCGGCGTGCCATCGCTGGCCCGAAAGGCCTTGCTCACGCCCTTGAGTTCGATCAGCAGTGGTTTCATGGCAAATCCTCAGCGGCGGCTCTGGGCAAGCACATACAGGCGGCGCCAGAAAAACCGGTTCAGCAGCATCACATAGATGCACATGACCCCTATGCCCAAGGCAATGCGGTGAAAGTCACCGGCGTCGGTCATCTGCTTGATGTAACTGCCCAGGCCGTCGGCGACCAAAGAAGTGTCGCCCCAGCTGACATACTCGGCGACGATGCTGGCATTCCACGAGCCGCCGCTGGCAGTCATGGCGCCTGTCACGAAACTGGGGAGCACCGCCGGCAAGTACACACGGCGCCACTTCAGCCAGCCACGCAAACCCAGGTTGTCTGCGGCAAGGCGCAGCTCGTAAGGGATGGCCGTCGCGCCGGCGACCACGTTGAACAGGATGTACCACTGGGTGCCGAAAACCATCAGCGGGCTCAGCCAGATGTTTGGGCTGAGTTGAAAGTGCACCAGTGCCATGACCACCACGGGGAATAGTAGGTTGACCGGGAAGGCAGCGAGAAACTGGGCCAGCGCCTGGACTTTCTGCGAGTAGCGCGGGCGCAGGCCGATCCACACTGACAGCGGCACCCATATCAATGAGGCAAGGGCAATCAGCAGCATGACCCGGCACAGGGTGATCAAGCCCAGGCCCAGTACATGCAGTGCCTCGCCCCAGCCGACATCCTGGTGCACGAACAGCCCCAAGCGCGCGAAGGCCAATGCACAGGCAAGCACCAAGATGACGTCCCAGGCCTGCGGCCCCCAACCCGGTAGGCGCAGCCACCGGCGCGGCGCTGTACTGCCGTCGCGGCGCACAGGGAATGCGCCGGTAGCCTGTTGTATGCCTTTGGCTAACCACTCGCTCAATGCGCTCAGCCAACGGCTGCGCCGGGCAGCGTCGAGCACCCAGGAGCGCTGCGCGGTGTCGCCTTGTGCGTCTTCGAAGCGAAAGCGGTCGGCCCAGGCCAGCAGGGGGCGAAAAAACAGCTGATCGTAGAGCACGATGCCGGTGAGCATCGCACCGATTGCCCAGGCAATGGCGCCCAGGTTGCGTTGGTCGATGGCCACGGCGATGTAGGAGCCGATGCCAGGCAGCTTGATATCCTGCCCGGCCACCGAGATGGCCTCGGCGGCTACCAGAAAGAACCACCCGCCGGACATCGACATCATCATGTTCCACAACAGGCTCGGCATCGCGAACGGCAGCTCCAGGCGCCAGAAGCGCTGCCACACCGAGAGCCGCAAGACTCGTGCCGCCTCGTTCAGCTCCGCCGGCACGCTTCGCAACGACTGGTAAAGGCTCAGCGCCATGTTCCACGCCTGAGAGGTGAAGATGGCGAAGATCGCCGCGCACTCGACGCCCAGCAGGTTTCCCGGAAACAGCGCGATGAACGGGGCAATGGCGATGGCCTGAAAGCCCAGGATGGGCACCGACTGCAGTACGTCCAACAAAGGAATCATGGCCTTTTCAGCGGCACGGTACTTGGCGGCCAGCGTGGCGAACACGAAGGCGAACAGCAGCGAGATCCCCAGTGCGATGAACATCCGCACGATGGTGCGCATCAGGTAGTAGGGCAGGTAGGCCGGATCGAGTGAAATTGGCAGTGATTGGCCGACCACGAACGGCCGACTCATCTGCATGGCGGCATACGCGGCAAGCACAAGCACCACCAGCACCAGTGGCAGCAGTACCCAGTCCCAGCGATTCGGTACGCCATTGCGCAGGCCTGGCGACGGGTTGAACAGGCGGGCCATGTACAAGTCTCGAGCGTCAGGGTGTGGGAGGGGCCGGTGCCATCACATGAGCCAGTATGGTTCAGGTGGGTGACAGTTCAATGTGCCCAAAGGGTCGGCCTCAGGCAGAGGAAAGTCACGTGAAGGCGCAGTGCCCTTGGGTAACTTTTTTGATAGGTTCGGGCCGCTTCAGAGCCCGCCTTAGCGTCCTATCGGTGGCCCAGCGCGAAGCACTGACCCAAGCCTTACCACTCGATCGCTTGCCCGTCCCACGCCCAGAAGCCCCCGCTGTCTGCGGGCCCGAATCTTTGTACCTGTTCGATCACGCACTGTGCGGCGAATGCCGGGTCGAACAGCTTGCTCGCCGGTACATTGCCTTGAAATGGGCGCGATAGATCGGTGTCGGTTGTGCCGGGATGCAACGCCATAATCGTGGCTGCCGGGTTCAGGCGCCGCAGCTCGATACTTGCGGTGTGCAGCAACTGGTTGAGCGCAGCCTTGCTGGCCCGATAGCTGTACCAGCCGCCCAGGCGGTTATCGCCGATCGAACCCACCCTGGCCGACAGAGCAGCGAAGGTTGCCGGGTTATTGCGCAAGAACGGTAGCAGGTGTTTGAGCAGGAGTATGGGAGCGAAGGCGTTGCTGGCGAAGCTCGCCTGCAGGCTGGCCAAATCCAACTGGGCCAGTGATTTTTCGGGCTTGGCGCCGTCCTGGTGGAGAGTACCCAGCGTACTGATGACCAAGTGAAGGTGGTCGCATTGTGCCTTAAGCTCAGTGGCCATTGTTGCAAGTGCCTGTTCTTCGCGGGCATCGCAATCGATCAGCACCAAGCGCTTGCCATGCTGCGTGGCCAGGCGTGCCAGCGCGTCATTGTGGGTCGCATTGCGCGAGATGGCCCAGAGCCTGCTCACCTCATCGCTTGCCAGCAATGTGCTGCATAGGGCCAAACCGATGCCGCGGCTGGCGCCTGCTATCAGCACATTGGCTTGGCCATCAAGGTTGGGTATCAAGGGCATGGGGCACCTCTTGCAGTTGTAAGCCACTGAGCTTAGCACCGGCCGAACCGTGCTGGCCTGGCATTGAACTCGCGAAACGGCGCGCTACGCTTTGGGCAGCGATGCTTTGTTCTGCAGCCTTTGCCCCCGTCCATTGAGTGAGTGCGCAGATGATTCGCAGCTACCTGCTAATGCTGGTCACCGCTGCCTTGTTGGCGGCCTGTGGCGACGACTCCTCCCACTACGCAGTCTCCGATGAGCATTGCCAGCCCGATCGGCTGAAAACGCTGCCCAACAATCCCAGCCGGGATAGCTTGGTGGAAAAGTGCATGCCGCGTCAGTCGCCCTGAGGCTGTAACTGCGTGCCTGGGGCAAACTGATCTTGAGGTCGCTGTTCGACGAGCGAATCGTTGTGGCGCCTGCTTGGGGCCAATGGCGGGGCGGCAGGCACCTTGTTCGCTATGCCAAACGGCACATGAACCATTGGCAGGTCACCTGCGGCCGAGAACAAATGGCTGCGTTGATCGTCGAAGAACATATGTGGCTTCAAGATCTGAAGCACGCGAGCCTTCTCCATGCCGCCGAGGAAGAATGACTCGTCTGGCGAAACGCCCCAGTTTTTCAGTGTTGTCACCACCCGCTCATGGGCTGGAGCGTTACGCGCCGTGACGATCGCGATACGCAGAATCCGCTTGTACTGCGGGTCCTCTGCCAGCTTGCGGTCTTCGAGTTGGCGTATCAGCGAGAGCTTGCGATACAGGTCTGCCAGGGGCCCAGGTTGGTGTGGGATGGCCTTGCGGTCGCGCTCATGGGCCTGGAACTCACCCAGATCCAGGTGCTGTTTGTACACACTCTCTGCCTCGTCATCGGCGATGACGCCATCGAAGTCGAAGGCCACGCGTAATTCGGAGTCGATTTCGTCATCATAGATGCGCGTGGGCAGCACAAGGCCGGCAGGGTAGTCGGCATCGATGGCGCGCTGCACGTCGCCCTCGTGGGCGCTGAGAAATAGCGAAGCGTTGAACGCGGGGATGTACTCGTAGGGTGAGCGCCCGGACATGAACGCTGCCCGGGTGATATCCAAGTTGTAGTGGTTGATCGAGCGGAACACCCGTAGCCCCGTCTCTGGGGAATTGCGCGAGAGTAGCACCACCTCGACTGGCAGTTGTTCGGGGAAGGCTTGGTTGATGCTCAGGAAACGCCGGATGAACGGAAACGCCACGCCTTTGGGGAAGGGCACGTCGAGGTTTTGTTCCTGATGCAGGCGGTACGCTTCGACGCCTTCGGCTTGATAAATGTCGTCGGACACCGTCAGGTCGAACAGAGCGCTGGAGGCGACGCCGACGACGAGTTTCTGCTCGATGGGGTAGGGCATGGATTGTCCTGGGAAAAACGGGAACAGGCTCAATCATAGGCCAATGCCCCTCCAGGATGGGCGATTTCATATCGGCGCTGCTCGCTGCGCCGCCTGTGCTAAATGACGGTGGGCGAGCCATCCAGATCGCGACGGGCCCTGGCCCGCTCGGCTGAGTCATCAATGCTGTCTATCAACCCATCCACGCTATCAATTTGACTGCGACAACCTGCCTCAGTAACTTGCCCCGCTGTTCGCTGCAACCCAGAGATCATCCGCTTTGCCTTCCTCCTGACCTACCGCCGCCACTCCCCCGCAAACCGTAAATTCACGACCTTCGGCATGCCTTCTGGCATCGCTGTCGTCCCTGCGTTCGAGTCTTTCAAATGTCTGTCAATGCACCCTCCCAGATCACCGAACTCGTTATCGAGGCCGGTACCAAGAAAGCCCAGTTGCCCGCCCGTGCCTTGCTGATTCTGGGGTTTCTCGCTGGCGGCTTCATTTCGATGGGCTTTATCCTGGCCATCCATGTCAGCGCCATGATTCCCGGGCAGTGGGCCTCGCTGGGCAACCTGCTGGGTGCGGCAGTGTTTCCCATCGGCCTGATTTTGGTGATCCTGGCCGGAGGTGAGCTGCTGACCGGCAACATGATGAGCCTGCCTTTAGCCATGTTCGCCGGGCGTATCCGCGTGGCGGCCGTGGCGCGTAACTGGCTTTGGGTGACTTTGGCCAACTTGCTGGGGGCCTTGTTCGTGGCCTACTTCTTCGGCCACCTGCTGGGCCTTACCGAAGGTGCCTACCTGGACAAGACGGTAGCTGGGGCCACGAGCAAGGCCAGCGCCGACTTCGTACATGCCTTCGTTTCCGGCATCGGTTGCAATTGGCTGGTGTGTCTGGCGGTTTGGCTGGCCTACGCAAGCCGGGAGATGAGTGGCAAGATTCTGGGGATCTGGCTCCCGATCATGGCGTTTGTGGCCATCGGCTTTCAGCATGTGGTGGCCAACATGTTCCTCATCCCTGCTGCAATCTTCGCCGGTTACCTGAGCTGGGCTGCCCTGCTGCACAACCTGGTGGCGGTATTTCTCGGCAACGCGGTGGGTGGGGCGATTTTCGTGGGCCTTGCTTACTATGTATCGTTCGGCGCCTCTGCCAAGCACCAGGCAACGGCGCAGTCATCTCAGGCCCCCGCGAACTAAGGCGCAGGGCGAGATGTGTTGAGTGCGTGGGGATTGGCCACGTTCTTCGGAGTGCCCTGGAAAAAGGCCAGTAGGTTGTCGAACGCATCGCCGAAATAAAGCTCGTAGCCGTTCCTTTCCACGTAGCCAAGGTGCGGTGTGCTTAGCACCCGGGGGTGGGTGAGCAGCGGATGGTCAGGGGCTAGGATCGGTTCCTGCTCGAAGACATCCACTGCTGCGAAGCCGGGCCTGCCGGCATCGAGCGCCTGCAGCAGTGCCCCCGGAGCGATGAGTTCGGCACGGCTGATGTTTACCAGCAGGGCATCAGCCTTCATGCGTGACAAATCGGCGAAGGTCACAGCATGGCGCGTGGTATCTGACAAACGCAGGTTCAGGCTGAGGATATCGGCCTCGGCGAAAAAGGCCTCGCGCGACGCCGCCGCCCGATGCCCGTGCGCCTGTGCCGCAGCCCGGCTGGCTTCGCTGCCCCACACCAGTACCGGCATGTCGAATGCCTGGGCGTAGCGGGCCAGGCGCTGGCCAATCTTGCCGTAACCCCAGATGCCCAGTACCTGGCCGGCCACTGCCTGGCCCAGATTGACCTGCCATTGGCCTTGCTTGAAGGCTTCGATCGCCGGCACCAGCTGGCGCCGGGCGTTGAGGATCAGCGCCCAAGCCAGCTCAGCCGGTGCCACCGGCGAGCCACGCCCCTCGGTGACGACGATGCCGCGGGCGGTGCACGCTTGAAGGTCAAGGTGCCCCGCGACCTTGCCGGTCTGGCTGATCAGCTTGAGGTTGGGCAAGCGCTCGAGCAGGGCTGCGTCGATACGGGTGCGCTCACGGGTCAGCACCAGGGCGTCGGCGTTGGCCAGACGTGCAGCCAATGCCTCCAGTGAGGCAGGCTGCCTGTCGTGAAACACGCTCACCTCATGCCCTGCCAGGCGCTTGTAGCAATCGAGTGTGCGGATCACGTCCTGATAGTCGTCTGGAATGGCAATGCGCATTGTCGTAGGCCCTGGGGTTGGTCGTGGCGATGGTGCTGAGAGTTGCGGTTCTGCCACACAGAAGTCAACCATGACCGCCTATGGCCGATGGCGCGTTCAAAGGGCAGCTTACTCAGCCCAATGCCTGGGGCCAGGCTTTGTGGTGCTCCACCAGAAAGTCCACGAAAACCCGCACCCGCGCTGGCATCGCCGACCCGCCCACGAACACGGCGTGCAAAGGCTCCTGGTCGCAAGGGTTGAAGTCCTCCAGAAGCGCCACCAGCTGGCCGCTTTTCAACTCATCTGCCACGGTGAATGTACCAATCCGGGCGATGCCTGCACCCAACCTGGCCAATTGCGCGAGCGCTTCGCCACTGTTGCACTCGATGTTACCCGTTACCTTCATTGAAAAATGCGCTTGCCCGCGGCGAAAAGGCCAATCCGGCGCCGCGCGCCGGAAGTTGAAGCGCAGGCAGTTATGCTTTTCTAGGTCCTCAGGCACTTGTGGCGTACCGCAGCGTGCCAGGTACTCGGGCGATGCCACCACTACCTGGCCAGTGTGGCCTATGTAACGTGCAGTCAGCGAGCTGTCTGGCAGCTGGCCAAAGCGCAGCGCGACATCGGCTTGCCCGCCATGGATGTCAGCGATTTCATCGCTCAGGGCCAGGTCCAACAGCACCTGTGGATACTGGGCGCTGAATGCCGTCAGCAAGGGCACTAGGGTCTGGCGTCCGTGGCCGAGTGCCGCACTGACCCGTAAACGCCCCCGTGGTACCCCTTGGTCGGTGATCGCCTCTTCGACCTCCAGCAGGTCTGCCAGGATGCGCCGGGCGCCGCGCAGATAGGCCTCACCCTCGGTAGTCAGGTTGATCGCGCGTGTGGTGCGCAGTAGCAGGCGAGTCCCCAGGCGCTGCTCGGCACGGGCAACGATGCGGCTCACCGCTGACGGTGTAAGGCCCAGCGCCCGTGCGGCGCTCGACAGGCTGCCGCTTTCGACCACCTTGCAGAACACCTCCATTTCCCCGGATCGACCGTAGTATTCCATTTGTGCCTCCAGCGCAAAGGTGATTGCCAATAAAGCTGTCTAGTGCGCTAAAGGGAGTGATCGTAGCATTCGCGTCATAGATAAGGAGCCTCTCATGCGAATCAATCCCCCCCTTGTGGCACTGGCCATCGGCGCCTTCGGCATCGGTGTCACCGAGTTCGCCCCCATGGGCATGCTGCCCGGTATCGCCGCCGATCTTGGCGTATCCATCCCGGCGGCAGGCCTGTTGGTCAGTGCCTACGCCTTGGGCGTGCTGATCGGTGCCCCCTTGATGACCCTGGCCACGGGCAAAATCCCTCGGCGTTATTTATTGATCGCGCTGATGGCCATCTTCACCCTGGGCAACGTGATGTCGGCGATGGCTACCGACTATCAGAGCCTGCTCTTGGCGCGGGTAGTCACCTCGCTGAACCACGGTGCGTTCTTCGGCGTGGGTTCGGTGGTAGCGGCCAGCGTGGTACCCCCGGACAAGCGCGCAGGCGCAGTGGCGGCCATGTTCATGGGCCTGACCCTGGCGACCATCGGCGGCGTGCCTTTGGCCACCTGGTTTGGCGAACTGCTCGGTTGGCGCACGGCGTTCTGGGGCATTGCCGGCCTTGGCCTGGTAGCGATGGCGTCGCTGTGGTTTGCGCTGCCCGATGTGCCGCTGCCCAAAAGTGCCGGCGTAATGGCCGAAATTCGAGTATTGGGCCGCGGGCCGGTGCTGGCGGCCTTGACGCTCACGGTGGTGGGCTCCAGCGCGATGTTCACTGTGTTCACATACATTGCGCCGATGCTGCACAGCCAGGCACAGGCTTCGACGTCCTTCATCACAGCCATGCTGGTGCTGTTCGGCATCGGCCTGACCCTCGGTAATGTGTGGGGCGGCAAGGCGGCGGATCGCTCGGTCGATCGGACCTTGATCGTTTCGCTGCTGGTGCTGATCGCGGTGCTGCTGGTGCTTCCAGCGACGTTTGGTTGGTCGCTGCCCACGGCACTGGCGATTCTGCTCTGGGGCATTGCCAGTTTTGCCTTGGTGCCGCCCCTGCAAATGCGGGTGATGGATGCGGCAAAGGACGCACCCAACCTTGCATCGGCGGTCAACATCGGAGCCTTCAACCTGGGGAATGCGATCGGTGCTGCGCTGGGTGGCGCGGTGATCAACGCCGGGTTGGGGTATTCGGCGGTCGCTTTCGCCGGCGCTTCGATGGCCGCGTTGGGCTTGGTGTTGACCCTGGCCTGGCGCAACCGCCCGGTCGTCCCCGTTGACCAATCGGTACAGCCCTACAGCCCCTCCTGAACCCTTTGCAGGAAGGTGACCACCACCGGGCGTGAGCGCTGCAGCACGCCAGGGCGGTGACACGTTCGCCTAAGGCGGGCGCGTGCTGGCGATGAGATTACTTGTCGATCCACTGCCTGAGGGCGTATAAACTGCTCCCACTTTTGGCCGGTCGCTTCCTGAACCGGCCGCGGAAACAAGAGAGTCGACATGGGCGCACAGTGGAAAGCCAAGCATAGAGAAACAGCTGCCAACGCCAAAGGCAAGATCATGGGCAAGCTGGCCAAGGAAATTCAGATCGCCGCCAAGTCCGGCGCCGACCCGGACATGAACCCGCGCCTGCGCCTGGCCATCTTCCAGGCCAAGAAAGCCTCGATGACTCGCGAGACCCTTGAGCGCGCGATCAAGAAGGGCGCAGGCCTTGACGGTGAGTCCGTGCAATACCACGCCGTCAGCTATGAAGGTTTCGCCCCGCACCAAGTGCCGCTGATCGTCGAGTGCCTGACCGACAACGTCAACCGCACCGTTGCCCAAATTCGCGTGCTGTTCCGCAAGGGCCAACTGGGGGCCAGTGGTTCTGTAGCGTGGGACTTCAACCACGTTGGCTTGATCGAGGCTACCCCGGAAGGCGACGCCGACCCGGAAATGGCCGCGATCGAAGCCGGGGCCCAGGACTTCGAGGAAGGTGAAGAGGAGGGTTCGACCCTGTTCATCACTGACACCACCGACCTGGATGCGGTGCAGAAAGCGCTGCCAGACCATGGTTTTACCGTGACTTCGGCGAAGATCGGCTATACCCCGAAAAACCCGGTGAGCGCTGCCAGCCTGAGTGCCGAGGCGCTGGCCGAGGTTGAAGCCTTCCTCGAAGCAATCGACGAGAACGAAGACGTGCAGAACGTCTATGTCGGTCTGACCGCTTGATCGCTAAGGGCCGCTCAGCGGCCCATTCGCCGGTGAACCCGCCCCCGCAGGAATGACACAAGCTTTGGTTTTGTGCGGCCCTGCAGGGGCGGGTTCACCCGCTAATGGGCCTGTGCTTTTCAGACGGGAGCTTGCATGAACCCGACTTTCGCCACCCTTAGCCTTGCACACCTGCGCACCCTCGACTGCCTCCTGCAGCTCAAGAATCTCAGCCATGCCGCCGAACGCGTGGGGGTCAGCCAATCGGCCCTGAGCCGGCAGTTGGCTCATCTGCGCGAGGCCTTTGACGACCCACTGCTGGTCCGCCAGGGCCGGGGTTATGTGCTCAGCGAACATGCCCAAACCCTGATCGAGCCCCTGCGCCAAGTGCTTGAAGCGCTTCATGCGCTGCGCCAACCTGCCGTCTTTGATCCAGCGCGCTGCGAGCGCCGCTTTTGCCTGGCCGCGTCGGACTACGTGGCCGAACACATGCTACCGCTGTTGGTGGCTGCGCTGGAGCAGGAGGCCCCAGGCGTGTCCATCGACTTTCGCACTTGGCAGGCCGGGCAGTACGCCTTGCTTGCCAGCGGTGAAATCGACCTTGCTACCACCCTGTTCGACGAGTCGCCACCGAACCTGCACGGTCGCCTGCTTGGCGAAGACCGAGCGGTATGCCTGATGCGCAAAGATCATCCCCTGGCGGCTCTCGAGCAGCTGGGGCAGGACGATTACTTGGCCTGCAAGCATGTGCGGGTCTCTGGCGGCGGCGACAAGGACAGCTTCATCGATCGCCAGCTGCGTGCCCAGGGTTTGCAGCGGCGCATCAGTCTGCAAGTGCCGTTTTTCTCGGCTACGGTGCAGGTGCTCGGCAACAGCCAGGCGCTTGCCACCGTCCCTGAGCACATCGCGCGGCAGTTGTGCCGTTTGCATGGCCTGGCATGGCGACCGTTGGCATTCGTCGAGCATACCCAGCGCTATTGGGTGGTGTGGCATCAGCGCCTACAAGCTTCGGCCGAGCACCGTTGGTTGCGCAACCGAGTGTTCGAGCTGTGGCGGCAGTCGCAGTTCGGCGTGCAGGGCGGTGCTGCGGGTTTGCCATAGCAGCTATGCACGAAGCGGGGTTATTCGCTCAAGCGCAGGGGCCTAGACTGCGGGGTATCGGATAACCCCCAGGAGTGCGCGCGTGACCCCAGAACAATTTCGCCTGTACGGCCATCAACTGATCGACCTGATCGCCGACTATCGCCAGACCGTTGCCCAGCGCCCGGTCATGGCCCAGGTACAGCCAGGCTATCTCAAGGCCCAGTTACCTGCAG
Source organism: Pseudomonas sp. KCJK9000 (assembly GCF_046230725.1). Taxonomy (NCBI): domain Bacteria; kingdom Pseudomonadati; phylum Pseudomonadota; class Gammaproteobacteria; order Pseudomonadales; family Pseudomonadaceae; genus Pseudomonas; species Pseudomonas sp. KCJK9000. Next base: position 13,995 of record NZ_JBJJLN010000028.1, read on the forward strand.
GCGCCCCCCAGCAGGGCGAGCCCTTCGAAGCGATCCTCGATGACGTCATCCAGTTGCTCATGCCGGGGCTGTCGCACTGGCAACACCCGGATTTCTACGGTTACTTCCCCTCCAACGGTACGTTGTCGTCAGTACTGGGTGACTTTCTCAGTACTGGCCTCGGTGTGCTGGGCCTGTCGTGGCAATCGAGCCCGGCGCTGAGCGAGCTGGAGGAGACCACCCTCGACTGGCTGCGCCAGCTGCTTGGCCTGACGGCGCAATGGAGTGGGGTGATTCAGGACACTGCCTCCACCAGTACCCTGGTAGCGCTGATCAGCGCACGCGAGCGTGCCACTGACTACGCACTGGTACGCGGCGGTCTGCAGGCCGAGGCCAAGCCGCTGATCGTCTACGTCAGCGCTCATGCCCACAGCTCGGTGGACAAGGCTGCACTGCTGGCAGGCTTTGGTCGTGCCAACATCCGCCTGATCGCCACCGACGATCAGTTCGCCATGCGCCCACAGGCCCTGCAGGCAGCCATCGAACAGGATTTGGCCGCTGGCAACCAGCCCTGTGCGGTGGTTGCTACCACCGGTACCACCACCACTACCGCCCTTGACCCACTGCGCGCGATCGGCGAAATAGCCCAGGCCAACGGGTTGTGGCTGCATGTGGACTCGGCCATGGCAGGTTCGGCGATGATTCTGCCGGAGTGCCGCTGGATGTGGGACGGCATCGAGCTGGCTGATTCCGTGGTGGTCAATGCGCACAAGTGGCTTGGGGTAGCGTTCGATTGCTCGATCTACTACGTGCGTGATCCTCAGCATTTGATACGAGTAATGAGCACCAACCCCAGCTACCTTCAATCGGCGGTGGATGGCGAGGTGAAAAACTTGCGCGACTGGGGTATTCCACTGGGGCGGCGGTTCCGGGCGCTCAAGCTGTGGTTCATGTTGCGCAGCGAAGGGGTCCAGGCATTGCAGCAGCGGTTACGGCGCGACCTTGACAATGCACGTTGGCTGGCAGAGCAGGTGGGGGCGGCGGCGCAGTGGGAAGTGCTGGCACCTGTGCACTTGCAGACCCTGTGCATTCGTCATCGGCCGGTAGGGATGGAAGGTCAAGCACTGGATGCCCATACCAGGGCGTGGGCAGAGCGCTTGAATGCGTCCGGGCTGGCGTATGTGACGCCGGCAACGCTCGAAGGGCGGTGGATGGTGCGGGTGTCGGTAGGGGCCCTGCCGACCGAGCGCGAGCATGTCGAGCAGCTTTGGCGCAACCTACAGGCGGTGGTTGCAAACTGAAAGCGCCGGGGCCGCATGGCGGCCCCGGCGGTCCATCAGTGGCTTACTGCCTGGAAGCTGCCCTTGCGGCTGGCTTCGAAGGTGTCCTTGTCCATTGGCTTGGCGTCTGGATTACCCAGGTCTTCCATCGCCAGGCGATGGGTTTCCGGCGCAATGTAGGCCGCCAGTGCACACACGCAGGTGATGAAGAAGGCCAGGCCACCCACGACCAGCGGGATATTCTCAGAGCCCGGTGGCGCCACCAGGGCGAACAGGGCAGGCAGCATGGCAGTGAGCATGGTGCCGATGTTCTGCGCGATGGCCATGGCCGAGACGCGGTAACGGGTCTGGAACAGCTCTGGATAGAAGCTTGGGAATACCGCGTTGTAGCCTTGGTAGACCATGCCCCACATCAGGATCGAGGTGGCGAATGCCAGCGGCATGTTCTGGATGCTGATTGCGTAGAGGTACACGAAAGCCAACAGGCCAGAGCCCAGGCAACCGGCGATCATGGTCGGGCGACGGCCAATCTTGTCCGACAGGTTGCCTACGAATGGAATCACCAGCACCGCGACGATGTTGCCCACCACCGGGATCCACAGGTATACGCTCTTGTCGAAACCGATGCCGTAGGCCGGTTGCACGGCGTACGCAGCCCCGAAGATGGTGGCGACCACAGGGATCACGTTCATCAGGGCCATGAACATTACCAGCACCATGTGTTTCCAGCTGTGGCGGAAGGCCTCGCTGATTGGCGATTTGGCAACCTTGGCCTGCTTCTCTTCCTTCACGAACGCTGGGGTTTCGTGCACTTCCTTACGAATGATGAAGCCTGCGATCAGCACAATGGCGCTCATCAGGAACGGGATGCGCCAGCCCCAGTCGTTGAATGCTTCGCTAGGCATGAAGTAGGCCAGTGGCAGGAATACCGCTGCCGCCATCACCTGGCCAGCCTGCACACCCTGCAGGGTGAAGCTTGCGTAGTAGCCACGCCGGCCGAACGGCGCATGCTCCATGATCATCGAACTGGCACCGGAAATTTCCCCGGCCACGGCAAAGCCCTGGACCAGGCGCAGCAACACCAGCAGAGCTGGGGCGAGCATGCCGATGTCGTGGTAGGTCGGCAGCAGGCCGACAGCCATGGTCGAGATACCCATCAGGAACATGCACAGCAGCAGAACGTTCTTGCGCCCGCGGGTGTCACCCCAGTGACCGAGCACGAAGGCGCCGACCGGGCGCGCCAGGTAACCCACACCATAGGTGGCAAGCGACGCGATGATGGCCATCTTCGGGTCTGTGTTGGGGAAGAAAATCTGCGGGAAGATCAGCGCCGCAGCCTGGGCATAAATGAAGAAATCGTAGTATTCGAGTGCCGAGCCAATCCAACCGCTGGCGGTCGCTTTCTTGGCTTGAGAGCTGGAGTGAGCCATCGTTGTCTCCGTTGTTCTTGTAGGTCGCCGCACGGCTGGCGTCGCTGGACGCGGCCAACTGGGTGCGTTCGCTTGTCGGGAGTAGGGCGTGGGTTATAGCGCGATTGCTCGCAGCAAGTGTCTGCAATGTGAGAACGAACGAGCAGGTGCGGATCGCAAGGCGATGGAGGTGTGCATAGGTCGGTACCCGGTTTATTGAACTTATTATGTTGTGACGTTGGGCTGGTCTGCGCAGGTTTTCCCAACGGCCCTCTGGGCAGCAGGGGCAGTGGGTGTAGCTGCGTCTGGGTTCATGTTTGCCTAGGCTTGGCAGCGAATCAATTCGCCAAAATCGGTATTGTGCGATAATCGAACGCAAAACTAACCGTTTCGTACAAACAGATTGCCGGACTGACTTTACCTGCGAATAATCAACTGTGCCAGAAACCCTGTTGGGCTTCGGCCTGTCGTCTGTTCAACAACAAGGAACTCCCCATGCAGCGTTCGATTGCCACCGTGTCCTTGAGCGGTACTCTGCCGGAAAAGCTCGAAGCCATCGCTGCCGCCGGTTTCGACGGCGTAGAGATCTTCGAGAACGATTTGCTGTATTACGCTGGCAGCCCCCGCGAAGTGCGGCAGATGTGCGCCGACTTAGGCATTGCCATCACCCTGTTTCAGCCGTTTCGTGATTTCGAAGGTTGCCGCCGCGACCGACTGCAGAAAAACATCGACCGCGCCGAACGCAAGTTCGACTTGATGCAGGAACTGGGCACCGACCTGGTACTGGTTTGCAGCAATGTCCAGGCGGACGCCCTGGGGGATGAGCAGATTCTGGTGGATGACCTGCGCCTGCTCGCCGAACACGCTGGCAAACGCGGCCTGCGCATCGGTTACGAAGGCTTGGCCTGGGGCCGCCACGTCAATAGCTATCAGCAAGTCTGGAACTTGGTGCGCCAGGCCGACCATTCAGCGCTGGGGGTGATTCTTGACAGCTTTCACACCTTATCGCTTAAAGGCGACCCGGCTGCGATCCGTGACATCCCCGGCGACAAGATCTTCTTCGTGCAAATGGCCGACGCGCCCATTCTGAACATGGACGTGCTGGAGTGGAGCCGCCACTTCCGTAATTTCCCAGGCCAGGGCGAATTGGACTTGGCCGGCTTCCTGGCACCGATTCTGGCAACGGGCTATCGCGGCCCGTTGTCGCTGGAGATCTTCAACGATGGGTTCCGCGCTGCCCCCCCTCGGCAGAATGCCGCTGACGGCCTGCGCTCGCTGCTCTACCTCGAAGAGCAAACCCGCCTGCGCTTAGAGCAGGAGGGCACTACGATCGAGCCGGGCGTGCTGTTCACCCCACCGGCTGCCAGTGCCTATGGCGGTGTGGAGTTCCTCGAATTCGCTGTCGACGAAGCCGTCGGTGCGCGTTTGGGCAGTTGGCTTACCCGGCTGGGCTTCGCCGAAGCCGGCAAGCACCGCAGCAAGGACGTGCGCCTATTGCGTCAGAACGACATCAACATCGTGCTCAATGCCGAGCCCTATTCCTTTGGTCATAACTTTTTCGAAGCCCACGGCCCCTCGCTGTGCGCCACCGCCCTGCGGGTGAAGGATGAACACGCCGCGCTGCAGCGTGCCACCGATTTTCGCGGCCAGCCATTCCGTGGTCTGGTCGGCCCCAACGAATGTGAAGTGCCGGCCGTGCGTGCGCCTGACGGCAGCCTGATCTACCTGGTGGAGCAGGGCAAGGAGGGGCCTTCATTGTATGACACGGACTTCCGTCTGGACGCGGCTGCCACTGTCACCGGTGGCCTGCAGCGTATCGACCACATGGCCTTGGCACTGCCGGCCGAGGCGCTGGACAGTTGGGTACTGTTCTACAAGAGCTTGTTCGATTTTGCTGCCGATGACGAAGTTGTCCTGCCAGACCCATACGGCCTGGTCAAAAGCCGCGCTCTGCGCAGCCCCTGCGGTAGCCTGCGGTTGCCGTTGAACATATCGGAAAACCGCAACACCGCCATTGCCCACGCGCTGTCCAGCTATCGTGGCTCGGGGGTGCACCACATCGCTTTCGACTGCGCGGACATCTTCAGCGAGGTGGCGCGGGCTAAGGAGTCTGGTGTACCGCTGTTGGAAATCCCGTTGAACTACTACGACGACCTTGCGGCGCGCTTTGATTTCAACGATGAATTCCTCAGTGAGTTGGCGTATTACAACGTGCTGTACGACCGTGATGCCCAAGGCGGCGAGCTTTTCCACGTCTATACAGAGCCATTCGAGGAGCGCTTCTTCTTCGAAATCATTCAGCGCAAAGGCGGCTATGCCGGATATGGCGCTGCCAACGTGGCGGTACGCCTGGCTGCAATGGCCAAACGTCGCAGCGGGGCTGCGCGCAAGCCGGTGCTCTGACGGCTGATGCGACAAGGCACCGGTGAACCGGTGCCTTGAACCCAATGCTAGGGGAGCGCGACGGCATTGCCGTCTGCGCAAATCAGCGTCGCAACAAGCGGCTGACAAACAGTGTCAGGCCCGCAGCCACGGCCAGTGCCGTCAGCGGCTTCTCCCGGACGAACGCGGATACGTTATCCAGGGCATCGCCATAGCGTTTGGTCACCTCGCCTGACACTTGGCGCGCATCTCCCTGTGCTTCGAGCTCAGGGTCTTCCAGCCACTGGCCTGCCGCGCTCTGCGCCTTGCCTGCCACTTTCTCAGCAATCCCTTCGATCTGTTCACGCTTCATGGTCAAGTGATTCCTCTGTTATGAACAATGCATGGTCTGGCAGAGCGTTAGGTCGGCGTTGCTGCGCATTAGTTCAGACAATCACCTTGGCAATAGCCGCTTCCCTGCATCCGCTCACTCACGGATAATCCCTGGTCAATTCCAATAATCATTCCCGTGAGCCTCCATGACCGACCCCGTAGCCCCCCTCAGCCCGCCTGAACCCTCGGCTACGCGCCAACCGCGCAAGAACAACCCCGAGAAAACCCGTGAGGACATCCTCCAGGCCGCCATCAACGAATTCGTCCAGCAAGGCCTGGCCGGTGCACGCGTAGACGCTATCGCTGAGCGTACGGCCACCTCCAAGCGCATGATCTACTACTACTTCGGTAGCAAAGAGCAGCTGTATGTCGAATGCCTGGTAAAGCTCTACGGCGACATCCGCAAGACCGAGCAGAATCTGGAGCTGGAATCGCTGCCGGCCGAGCAGGCAATCCGCCGGCTGGCCGAGTTCACTTTCGATCACCATGACCGCAATGTCGATTTCGTGCGCATCGTCAGCACCGAAAACATTCACTACGGTGAGTACGTCAAGAAGTCCCCGGCCATCCGGGAGATGAGCAGCCTGGTGTTGCAAGCCCTGGGTAGCACCCTGGCGCGTGGTGTGGAGGAGGGGGTGTTTCGCCCCGGCATCGAGGTCATCGACCTGCACATGCTGATGAGCGCTTTCTGTTTCTATCGAGTGTCCAACCGCCATACCTTCGGTGACATCTTTCAGATCGACCTGGCCGACGAGCAAGTCAAACAGCGTCACAGGCAAATGATCTGCGACGCTGTCCTGAGTTATATCCGGGCTTGAAGCGCCTTATTCGCCCAACCGCTGCTCCCGTGAAGGTGGGTAGCCGAAGTAGGCGGCGTAGCACTTGCTGAAATGCGATACCGAGACGAAACCGCAGGCCACTGCTACCTCCATTACCGACAGGTCGGAATATTGCAGCAGGCGGCGGCTTTTGGTAATGCGCAGCTCCATGTAGTAGCGCCGCGGCGAGGTGCCAAGCTGTGCTTGGAACAGGCGGTCGATTTGCCGGCGCGAGCGGCCGCTGTAGGCAGCCAGCTGATCGAGGCTCAGGGTCTCTTCGAGGTTGTTTTCCATCAGCTCGACGATGGTGCGCAGGTGCAGGCTCATGGATTTTTTCGCCCCGGGCCCTACCTGGCGATAGCGGGCACCAGAGAACGAGAGAATTTCTTCCACGCCTTCGGCCAGCCCGTCGCCGTAAAGGCGACGCACCAGGCCGAGCATCAGCTCCATGGCACCATTGGGGCTGGCGGCACTGAGACGGTCGCGGTCCAAGGTGAAGCTGGCCGGGGTAATGCGGGTTTGCGGGCTGCGTTCGGCTAGGCTGGCGCGCTGTTCTGGGTGGACGCTGCAGCCGTAGTCGTCGAGCACGCCGGCTCGGCCAAGGAACCAAGAGCCATTCCACAAGCCGCCCAAGGCCATACCGTGGGCGGCGGCATCGCTGAGCAGGCGGTCGAGCTCGGGGTACTTGAGGGGGGTGCGCAGGCCACCGCAGACGATCAGCAAGTCAAGTTCCTTGAGTTCGTTCAAGGTCAACTCATTGGCCACCAACTCCAGGCCCAGGTCGCTCAATACCCGATCACCCGTCAGGGACAGCGGTGTGAACCGGAAGCTGTCAGCACGCAGCAAGTTGGCGGTGACCAGCACGTCCAGTGCCACGGTGAAACTGGCCATCGAGAAGTGCTCAAGCAGGATGAAGTCGACGCGGTAGGGCGCTTGCGCAGAACCGCCGCTGGCTTTGAGCCGCAGCATGTTACTGGTGCTGGTCTTCTTGCTGAACTGACGTGGGGTAGGCACTCTAGGCTCCGCTTCCTGGCTTGCCGGCAGAGTGTGGCTGCAGCCTTCGCGAAAGACAATCGCCTGGGTGGGCTTGGTGTATTGAAGGTCGTATTGAGGCAAGTCAGCTATGCTGACGCTATTGCTTTGGAGAATCTCGATGAAGTACCCCGCTGCCTTGTTGTTAGCGCTAATGCCGCTGCTGGCCAACGCCCTGGAGCCCGGCACCCGATTGGCGCCTTGGACCTTGCTCGACCAATATGACCAGCCGTACAGCCTCAATGCCAACACGCACGTGTTGCTGGTGGCCCAGGACATGGATGGCGCAAAACTGGTCAAAGCGGCCCTGGCCGAAACACCCAAGGGCTACCTGGAATCGCGCGACGCCGTGTTCGTGGCAGACATCCAACGGATGCCAGCGTTGATTAGCAAGCTGTTCGCTGTCCCGGCGATGCGCGATTACAGCTATCGGGTCATGCTCGACCGCGATGGGCGAGTGGCCAGCCGTTACGATGTGCCCGCCGGGCAAGTGTTGTGGTTGCAGTTGAAAGACGGGGTGTTGGTGCGCCAGCAGGCCTTCGCTGAGGCTCAGGCACTCAAGGCGGCCATGGCCGATTCGCCTGCGCACTGAGGTGGACTGCACTATGGCCCACTAGAATTGAAATGAACCCTCAGGTCTGTCAGCGGCCCAATTTGTACATGCCAACAGGAGAGTGCTCATGGAAATCGGAACGGTCTGGATCATTGTCGCGGTGTTGGTCATCCTGCTGGAGATCATGGCCATCTGGCATATCATCGGCAGCGACCGGCGCGCTGAGCGCAAGATGCTGTGGGTGGTATTCGTTGTTTACGCACCGTTCCCAGGGTTGTTGTTCTGGGCCTGGCGCGGGCCGCGTGCCGTCAAGGGCAGGTCGGTGCTGGAAGAAAAATGACCCTGCGGCCTCAGACGCTGGCGCCTGAGGCCCAGGCGCTCAGTCGGGGCTGATGCTGATGTTTATGGCTGGGGCCAGGCCGCTCACCAGTAAGCTGCCGGCGAAGCCGACTGTCTTGTGTACCTCCAATGTTTTGAACGCGTCTCGAATGCAGGCGCGTACCAACCGTCCCGCTTCCTTGCGTTTCTCTTCAAGGGTGCCTGGGCCCAGGTCCAGCTCACCCAGGAGCGTCGTTTCGATTTTGTCCGTGGTTTTCCAGCCCATCTGCTCGCGCAAGTAGCTGCGGGCGCTGGCGGCGTCGCTCTCATAACGACTATCGATTGGGCTGACCGTATAAGAGAGTTGGAACGCGTGGGGCTTGCTCATGGCTTCTCCTTCGGGATAGCGGCACTGTGCTGCAGTGCACGGCTGCGTGCCGGGAATGGCAATTTAGCGAAGCACATGGCGTATTCCTACATACAAGGTGTTGAGTGCAATTGGCCCTATGTAGAAAGCTCCTACAGTGCGGGCAGCGGCCGGAAAAGCCTTACAATGCTCAATTTGACCGAGCTGCTTTCTTCATGCTGCCCATCGAACTACAACGCACCACGGCCGATCAGGCTGATCTGATTCGCAATCTCTATCAGTTCTATGCCTATGAGTCTTCCGATTGGGAGCAGGAAGATGTGGAGGTCGATGGCCGCTTCTACATCCATGAAGACCATCTTGTACGCTACTGGCAGTGCCCTGGCTGGAGTGCCAACCTGGTGCTGGTCGATGGGTTCATCGCAGGCTTCGTGCTGCTGGAGCGCAGCGAACTGCCCGGCATCGATGCCATGGAGCTTGCGGATTTGTTCATCCTCAAGCGCTATCGACGTCAGGGCATAGGCCGGGCCGTAGCCATCGAACTGCTCACGCAACCTGGTGACTGGCTGTTGCGCTGCCACGCTTTGGACACTGGCGCGGTTGCGTTTTGCAACGCTGTGGTGAGCGACTTGCACCGGCCTGCGCAGCGGATATTCCCAGGCGATGACCCCCAGTTGCTGACTTACCAGATAACGTCCGTTTTGCACTGATTGAAGGTGAATCAGCCAGTTTTTGTGAAACGCTTCACAAAATTTCCGGCCAAGGCATAATGCCATCACTCTTTCACAACTTCTGGCCGAGCTGGCCCGTGTTTCATTCGAGCATGATGCACGCTCAGGTAAATTACATGTCGTTAGCCGCCAACCCCGACATCATGTACCGGCTGTTGATTCAGAGCGTGGTGGACTATGCCATCTACATGCTCACCCCGGACGGGGTAGTGGCCAACTGGAACCCTGGCGCTCAGCGAGCCAAGGGCTATCGTGCCGAAGAAATCGTCGGCAAGCATTATTCGCTGTTCTACAGCGAAGCCGACCGCTGCGCAGGCTTGCCCGAGCAGAACCTCGAACAGGCCCGCAACATCGGCCGGTTCGAAGAGATCGGTACCCGCCTGCGCAAGGACGGCACAGTCTTTCACGCCCATGTGGTGATCGAGGCAGTGCGGGACGATCAAGGCCAACTGGTAGGCTTCGCCAAAGTCACGCGTGACATTTCCGAACGCCGCCAGCAGGAGCTGGAATTGCTGCAGGCCAAGGAGCTTGCCGAGCAGTACAGCCAGGAAATGGCCAATCTGTCGCAGTTCCTGGACTCGGTCATCGCCAACATTCCCGCCAGCGTCATCGTTCAGGACCTGCAAAGCCAGCGCATCCTGCTCGCCAATCAGCAGGCCGAGCAGCTGTTCGGGCAACCTGGCAAGCCCATGATCGGCCATACGCCCAGGGAATGCCTGGCACCTGCCGTAGCGGCTTATCTGGAAACTCAGCTCAGCCGGGGGGCGCGCAGCAGCAAAGGCTTCGCCGCCCAAACCCTAGTCGATACCGCCGGTGGCTCGCGCACGCTTCGCAGCCGTGCTTTGCTCAGCCAGAAATGCGAGGGCCAGGCCGATTACGTGCTGTTCGTGGCCGAAGACGCCACTGAGCAACTGGCCGCCCACGCCCAGATCCACCACATGGCCCACCACGATGCCCTCACCGGCCTGCCCAACCGAACACTGTTTCACGAGCGCCTCAAGCAGGCGCTGGCCCGGGGGCGGGATAACCAACAACTGACCGCCACACTGTGCCTGGACCTGGACAACTTCAAGAACATCAATGACTCCCTCGGCCATGGTTACGGCGACAAACTGCTGCGAGCCCTGGGCAAGCGGCTGCGCAGCGAGCTACGCGAGGACGATACGCTGGCCCGGCTTGGCGGTGACGAGTTTGCCGTGGTGCTGGCCCAACTCGACAGCCGCGACGCTGCCTGCGCGACCGCCAAGCGCCTGATCGAGGCGATGAGGCCGCCCTTCCATATCGAAGGGCATCAGTTTTCCGTGGGCTTGAGCATCGGCATCGCCCTGGCTCCCGAAGACAATGAAAACGGCGAACAACTGCTGGGCTACGCCGACATGGCCTTGTACGAGGCCAAGCGCAACGGCCGCAATCGCTACGAGTGCTTCCATTTGGAACTGGACGTCGCCGCACGCCAGCGCCGGCTGGTGGAAACCGACCTGCGTACCGCTCTGCACCTGGGGCAGTTGCATTTGCACTACCAACCCGTGGTGGATCAGCAGACCAATGCTGTGACCGGCTATGAGGCTCTGTTGCGCTGGCAGCATCCAATCCGTGGGATGGTCATGCCCTTGGATTTCATTCCCATCGCCGAAGAAACCGGGTTGATACATGAACTGGGCACGCGGGCACTGAACCTGGCCTGCCAGGAAGCCGCCAGTTGGGGCACAGAACAGACGGTTTCGGTCAACCTGTCGCCTGTGCAGTTCAAGAACGCCAATCTGGTTCATACCGTGGCGTTGGCCCTGGCGGACTCGGGGCTGGCGCCGCAGCGCCTGGAGCTGGAAATCACCGAGTCGGTGCTACTGGGCAACAGCGAGGAAAACGTGCGCACTCTGCGTGCCTTGAAGGACTTGGGTGTTTCCATTTCGCTGGATGATTTCGGCACAGGCTATTCCTCGCTGGGTTACCTGCGCGCGTTCCCGTTCGACCGCATCAAGATCGATAAGTCGTTCGTCCACGATATGTGTGACAGCCGTGAGGCAATGTCGATCGTGCGCGCCATCACTGAGCTGTCCAATAGCCTGATGATCAAGACCACGGCCGAAGGCGTAGAGTCGCAGGAGCAGATGCAGCGGCTGCGAGCTGAAGGCTGCTCGCACCTGCAGGGTTACCTGTACGGGCGCCCGGTGCCGGCTAGCGAGCGCCTGAAACAGGTCAGCCTATAGTGCCAGCGCTGGTCCCCTGGCGGCGTTGCAGCCTTCAGCTACTCCAGTCGGGCGCGAAGTCCGGGCTGACCAAGCGCTGATCTTTGGCCAACCCTGCAATCAGTGCCCGGTCGGCATCATCAAGCTGCACCTGCAGCGCCGCCAGGTTGGCCAGCTGGTTCTCCCGAGTGCTGGCTTTGGGGATCACCGCGACTCCGTCCTGGTCCAACAGCCACTTCAGTGCGACCTGGCTGGGCAGCACGCCATGCTTGCTGGCGATCTCTTGAATGGCCGACTGCTGCGCCGCGTGGCCGCGAGCCAGCGGCGAGTAAGCCGTCAGCGCCAGGTCATGCTGGCGTGCATAATCGAGCATTGGCTTCTGGCTGAGCAGTACATGGTATTCGACCTGGATCGCCGAAAGCGGCGCGCCGAGCTCCTCGATTACCCGGCGTAGCAGGCCGAGCGGAAAGTTGGCCACGCCAATGCTGCGCGCCTTACCTTCTTCACGCAGGGCCACCAGGGTTTCGATACTCCGGGCCAGGTCCCAGTCCTTGCCAGGCCAGTGGATATGGAACAGGTCGACCTGCTCAGTGCCCAGCGCGCGCAGGCTGTCTTCCAGCGACTGGCGCATGGCTGTGGGGGCCAGGCGATCCCACCAGACCTTGGTGGTCAGGTGTATCTGCTCGCGCGGCACGCTGCTTGCGCGCAGCGCCTGGCCAACGGCCGCCTCGTTGTCGTAGGCAGTGGCCGTATCGATATGGCGGTAGCCCAGCTCCAGTGCCTGCTGCACAGCGCGGCTGCAGGCATCACCGGTCATCGGCCAGGTGCCCAGGCCGATGCAGGGCATGTCAAGGCCGTTGGTGGTTGTAAGCCGGTGCATGAAAACTCCTTGTTAGCAGTCGAAGGTCCGCGATCGATAGTGCGCGCTCTGGCCGTCAGGGGCCATGCCGGCGAGGCAGAAAGTGGTCGATCAGCGAACGTATTGCTGCACCCACCCTGCAAAGCGTTGAAATGAACTTCCTCACGTTGTCGTATCTCTTCTAGAATCCGTGCTGTCGCAGCTTCCCTTGGCGCAGCATTGAGCCGCGCCGCCGTCGAGTACGCCATGAGTTCCAGCACACCGCTGTCCGGAGTCAACCAACCCCTGCGTGGCATCGCCCTGGTGGTGGTGGCGACGTTCCTGTTCGCCAGCCACGATGCCCTGTCCAAGTTCCTCGGCGGGCTGTACCCGATCGTCATGGTGGTGTGGGCACGTTATGTGGTGCATACGCTGCTGATGGCCGGGATCTTCCTGCCCAAATCAGGCCTCAATGTGCTGCGTACCCGCCGGCCAGTGCTGCAAACATTGCGTGCGCTGAGCCTGCTGAGCACCAGCCTGTTGTTCACCACAGGCCTGCAGTACCTGCCATTGGCCGAGGCCACCTCGGTCAACTTCCTTGCGCCTGTGCTGGTTACAGCGCTGTCGGCTCCGCTGCTCAAGGAGCGGGTCACCGTTGGCCAGTGGGTGGCCGTGGTGCTGGGCTTCATTGGCGTATTGGTGGTTGTCCACCCCGGTGGCGCGATGTTCACCCCAGCCATTTTGTACCCGTTCGGCTCGGCCCTCGGGTTTTGCTTCTACCAATTGCTCACGCGCATTCTGGCGGCCCACGACAGCCCCACCACCAGTAACTTTTACGCCGGGTTGTGCAACACCTTGGTGATGAGTGCGCTGGTGCCGTTTTTCTGGGAAGTGCCGCGCTGGGACCACGCGCTGCTGATGCTTGCCTTGGGAGGCTTTGGCATGAGCGCCCACCTGTTGCTGACTCAAGCGTTCCGCCACGCCGCCCCGGCGCTGCTGGCGCCGTTCAGCTACTGCCAGATCGTTTTCGCAGGCTTGCTGGGGCTGCTGATCTACCGCCAGATGCCCGATAGCGCGAGCCTGCTGGGTATCGCCATCATCTGCCTCAGCGGCCTGGGCGCAGCCTGGATGCAGCGCAAGCGCTAAACTGGCCGATGCCACTGGGGCGACCGTTCATGCAAACATCGAAGGTGCCTGCCATGTCTGAATACACGCTGCATTGCTTCGCCGAGTCCGGTAATGCCTACAAGGTTGCACTGATGCTCGAACTCACCGGCCAAGACTGGCAGCCGGTGTTCGTCGACTTCTTTCACGGCCAGACACGTGATAGCCAATGGCGCGAAACGTTGAACGAACAGGGCGAGGTGCCGGTGCTTGAGCATGCTGGGCAGCGCCTTACCCAGTCGGCGCTGATTCTCGATTACCTCGCCGAGCGCACGGGGCAATACGGCCCAGGTGACGAAGATGAGCGGCGTGAAATCTGGCGCTGGATGCTGTTCGACAACCACAAGTTCACCAGCTACTACGCCATGCTGCGTTTTCTGCTGTGCCTGAAGCAGACCGGCGAGACCGAAGTGACCGGTTTTTTGCGCGAGCGTGCCAAGGCGGCTTATCGGGTTGTCGATGCGCACCTGGCCAACACGCCGTTCATGGTCGGCAGGCGGCTGACCATCGCTGACCTGTCGCTGGCTGGGTATGTGTTCATGCCCGAAGATACCGGCATCGTGCTTAGCGAATTCGGCCATATCGAAGCCTGGAAGCAGCGGCTTCGGGCGTTACCAGGTTGGAAGCACCCCTATGACCTGATGCCGCGCACCGCTTCATAGGGGTAACGCGCCAATTGCAGGTCGGATAGATACAAAAGTGCCCTTGTCGGTTCTGTTGCAATGCTTTCCAGGCGGCCGGCCTGAACAGCGTGCTCACAACGACAAGGAACACCGACCATGCAAATGCCCCATACCCTGAAAATCCGTAATGGCGACAAGGTCAAGCCGACCTTCTCTGTACAGGAGTACGCCGCCCGTCATGCCCGGCTGCGGGCCTACATGGCCGAGCAGGACATCGAAGCGGCCATCTTCACCTCCTACCACAACGTCAATTACTACAGCGATTTCCTCTACTGCTCCTTCGGTCGCCCCTATGCACTGGTGGTCACCCAGGACAAGGTCGTCTCGATCAGCGCCAATATCGACGGTGGCCAGCCTTGGCGGCGCACGGTGGGCACCGACAACATCGTGTATACAGACTGGCAGCGCGATAACTACTTCATAGCCATCCAGCAAGCTCTGCCACTGGCCTCGCGCATCGGCGTTGAATACGACCATCTCAACCTGCAAAACCACGCCAAACTTGCGGCCTGCTACCCCAGGGCCGAACTGCTGGACATCGGCGTGCCATGCATGCGCCTGCGCATGATCAAGTCGGCCGAGGAGCAGGCACTGATCCGTCACGGCGCACGGGTCGCCGACATCGGAGGAGCGGCGGTGGTCGAAGCGCTGCGCGATCAGGTGCCAGAACATGAAGTGGCTCTGCATGCTACCCAGGCGATGGTCCGCGAAATCGCTCGCAGCTTTCCCGACGCTGAGCTGATGGATACCTGGACATGGTTCCAATCAGGGCTCAACACCGACGGTGCGCATAACCCGGTGACCAGCCGCAAAGTCAATAAAGGTGACATTCTCAGCCTAAATTGCTTCCCGATGATTGCCGGCTACTACACAGCGCTGGAGCGCACCCTGTTTCTCGACCATTGCCCCGACGATCATCTGCGCCTCTGGCAGGCCAACGTCGAGGTGCATGAGGCCGGTCTGAAGCTGGTGCGCCCAGGCATGCGCTGCTGCGACATCGCTCAGCAACTGAACGAAATATTCCTGCGTCACGACCTGCTGCAGTACCGCACCTTCGGCTACGGCCATTCGTTCGGCACGCTCAGCCACTACTACGGCCGCGAGGCCGGGCTGGAACTGCGCGAAGATATCGACACGGTACTGGAGCCGGGCATGGTGGTGTCGATCGAACCCATGATCATGTTGCCCGAGGGGCGGCCAGGGGCGGGTGGCTACCGCGAGCATGACATCCTGATCGTCAATGAGCAGGGGGCTGAGAATATCACCCAGTTCCCGTATGGGCCGGAGCACAACATCATCCGCAAGTAAACCGCAGCCTGGCCCCTTCGCCATCACTGCGGCGAAGAGGCCTGCTGGCACCACAACAATAATGACCGTATGACCCCAACACCCTGCCTCCAATTAGAACAATCAGAGGGTAACCCGTCATGTCCAGCACCACGCTCAATATCCCCACCCTCGACGGCGCTGCAGCCGGCGCCGAACGCCAGGCATTGCGCAAGGCCGCGCGAGCCAGCTTCATGGGTAATTTCGTCGAATGGTTCGACTACGCAGCATACGGATACCTTGCGACCATCATTGCCGCCACCTTCTTCCCCCAGGCCGACAAGACCAGTGGCCTGTTGGCGACCTTTGCGGTGTTTGCCCTGTCATTTCTGGTACGCCCACTGGGCGGCGTAGTCTGGGGCCACTTGGGCGATCGCCATGGACGGCGCAACGCCCTGTCATGGTCGATTCTGATCATGTCACTTTCCACGTTCTGCATCGGCTTGCTGCCCGGCTATGCACAAATCGGCCTGTGGGCGCCATGCCTGCTGCTAGTGATTCGGCTGGTGCAGGGTTTTTCGGCATCGGGTGAGTATACCGGCGCAGCGGCATTTCTGGCCGAGTACGCCCCCGCTGGGCGACGCGGGCTCTACACCAGTATCGTGCCGGCCAGTACGGCGGCGGGGCTGCTGTTCGGCGCAGCATTCGTCGCAGCACTCCATGAACTGCTCAGTAGCCAGGCTCTGCACAGCTGGGGCTGGCGCCTGCCGTTCCTGCTGGCGGCACCGTTTGGCCTGGTCGGTCGCTACATCCGCATGAACCTGCAGGACACGCCGAAGTTTCTGGAAATGGAGCAGCGCCTGGAGCACAAGACGGGCATGACTGCCACGCCGATCGGCGTGCTGTTGACCCATCACCGTCGCAGCCTGGCCATCGGCCTGGGCGTCACATGCCTCAATGCCGTTGCGTTCTACCTGCTGCTCAGTTACATGCCAACCTATCTCTCCAGCGAAATGGGTATGAGTGAGCGTGACGCGTTCATCGCCTCGACGGTATCCCTGGCGACCTACATCGGCCTGATTTTTCTGATGGGGCGGCTGTCCGACCAGTTCGGGCGCAAGACCATGCTGGTAGTGGCTTCACTGTTGTTTCTGGGCTTCACGGTGCCGCTGTTCAAGCTGCTCGATGGCCAGCCGCTGCTGGTGATCCTGGCAATCCAGATCATCTTCGGCGCCATGCTGGCCATGAATGACGGCACCTTGCCGTGCCTGCTCGCCGAGATTTTCCCGACCGCAGTGCGCTTCAGTGGTTTCGCCCTGAGCTTCAACCTGGCCAATGCGCTGTTCGGCGGCACAGCTCCATTCATCGCGACTTGGTTGATCCAGGCCAGTGGCAATAAGCTGGCGCCGGCTGGCTATCTGCTGGTGGCGGCGCTGGTAGCCCTGGTGGCGATGCTGATGTGCAAGGAGACAGCACATTCGCCATTGAAGGATTGATGCCCCAAAGCCGTCAATGCAAAGAGGCCTGGCGCCGCTCGCCCAGTGGCGACAGGCCGAAGAAGCGGCTGTAGCTCTTGGAAAAATGCGCCGGTGAGCTAAAACCACACGCCAGCGCCACCTCGCGCACCTGCACATCGCTGTGCAATAGCATCTCCCTTGCCCGTGACAGGCGCAGTTGAAGGTAATACTGGCTGGGGGTGCGCTGCAGATACTTGTGGAACAGTCGCTCTAGCTGGCGCACCGTCACTTCGTTGAGGCTGGCCAGTTCTTCCAGCCCCAGCGGCTCTTCAAGGTTCGCTTCCATGATCGCTACCACTTGGCTCAACTTGGGTTGAGCGCTGCCTAGCAAGGTGCGCAGCGGCACCCGTTGGCGCTCGCGCTCCCCTCGCACGCGGTCGCACAACAGTAGCTCCGCGGCCTTGGCAGCGATGGCCTGGCCGCCTTCCTGGCGGGCCACTAGTTGCAGCATCATGTCCATCGCCGCGACGCCACCGGAGCAGGTAAAGCGGTCGCGGTCCAGCTCGAACAGCTGGCTCGAGATGATGATGCCGGGAAATTGCTCTTGTAGGGTCAGCAAGTCTTCCCAGTGGATGGTGCAGCGGTAGCCAGCGAGCAGATCGGCTTTGGCCAGCAGATAACTACCCGTGCAGATCCCGCCTAGCGGCAAACGTTCATGGGCCAGTTGCCGTAGCCAGTCGATCAGCGGCCGTGCGCCACTGCGGCTGCGATCAATCGGGTTGGCACCGACCACGAACAGCGCATCGAGCGTTGGCGCCTGGGCAATGCTGTAGTCGGGCAGCACCCGCATGCCGTTGCTGGCCACCACTGGCTCTGCACTGGCGGCAATCAGCACGGTACGGTACAACGGGTGACGCGCGGCCAAGTTGGCCATGCGCAGGGTTTCCACAGCCGACGCCAGGCCGATGGTGGTGAAGTTTGGCAACACCAGAAAGCCGAAGGTTCTGGTTGGCGGTAGGGATTGGCCGGTAGCAAGGGGGTGGACCATTGCGATCTTCCTGTGCAAGCTGAGGCGTAGTGGGTCAGGGGCAGTGGAAAAACAGGCCTTGTGGATGTCTTGTTATTAAGGGTCGTCGCCGGGCTGATCTTAAACCCCCGCGCAACGGCCAGGAATGGTCCTGACTATAAAAAGGAAGGTGATCGTACGTGAACCCCGAATCCATGCTGGCGGCGCTACCGGGCTTCGCCATTGCCCCCGAGGCGGTCCAGGTGCTGCCTGATGCCGCGGCCTATCGCACCTGCCTGCTCGAGCGCATTGCCTCGGCGACGCGGCGCATCGTCATCGTTGCACTGTACTTGCAGGAGGACGAGGCCGGCCAGGAGGTGCTCGACGCGCTCTACCAGGCCAAAGCGCACCGGCCGCAGTTGCAGGTGATCATCGTGGTCGACTGGTTCCGCGCCCGCCGTGGCTTGCTGGGGGGCGGGCGCCAACCGGGCAATGCAGCCTGGTACCAGGCCCAGCGCCAGTTGCATGGGCTCGACATCGTGATCCATGGCGTACCGGTGCAGACCCGTGAGTTGTTCGGCGTGCTGCACCTCAAAGGCAGCGTGATCGATGACTGCGTGATCTATACCGGTGCCAGCCTCAACAATGTCTACCTGCACCGCTTCGATCGTTACCGGCTTGACCGTTATCACCTGTTCCATTCGCCGGGGCTGGCCGACTCCATGGTCGACCTGGTTCAGCGCCTTTTGCATCATACCGCGACCCCTCGGTTGGACCTCCCAGCGCCCCCGCCTACCCGCAGTCTGCGCGGCGACATACGGCGCCTGCGCGCACGCCTTCGGCGCATGGCGTACGACGCGCCGGCGGCGGTGGCAGGGCAGGGGTTGCGGGTGATCCCATTGCTCGGGGTGGGTCGCGGCAACCCGCTCAACCGCACAATCTGCGCTTTGCTGGCTCAAGCGCATGAGCAGGCGGTCATCAGTACCCCGTATTTCAACCCCCCGCGCGTGGTGATGCGTGAGATCGACCATGCCTTGGACCGTGGCGTGCGTATCGAGCTGATTGTCGGCCACCGTACTGCCAATGACTTCTATATCGCGCCTGGTGAGCCATTCAGTGCCAGCGGCGCTTTGCCTTACCTGTACGAGGATAACCTGCGAGCTTTTGCACGGCGCCGTCACACCGCCGTCGCCAGCGGTCAACTGCAGATACGTATCTGGAACGACCCAGGGCATACCTTTCATGCCAAAGGGGTTTGGATCGACCAGCGTTATTCCCTGTTGACCGGCAACAACCTTAACCCACGCGGGTTCAACCTCGACCTGGAAAAC
The DNA here is from genome assembly GCF_046230725.1 of Pseudomonas sp. KCJK9000. Taxonomy (NCBI): domain Bacteria; kingdom Pseudomonadati; phylum Pseudomonadota; class Gammaproteobacteria; order Pseudomonadales; family Pseudomonadaceae; genus Pseudomonas; species Pseudomonas sp. KCJK9000. The sequence goes on from NZ_JBJJLN010000028.1 coordinate 33,167, forward strand.
GGCCTGCTGATCGACGATCCCCAGGGACAATGGCGGGTGCCGCGTGCGGTGGAGCTCGAGAGTATCCGCCGGCATGCTCCACAAATCAGTACGGTCGCCGAACTGGGCGAGAAGGCCGAGCACCCCAAGAACGTACGCAAACTCCTGCGCCGCTTACGCTACAGCCGGCTTGAGCCATTGATCAAGCGAATGCTCTGACCGGCGGCGGACACAGGCGGCCCTTTTGCTGGGCTGTGCGAATCCTTGTTGGCAAGCATCCGCTAAGATCAACTTCAGGCCTGGAGCGTTAGGTCGCCAACCAGGCCAGGACATGCACAGCTTGCAGGGAGCTATTCATTTGCATGCAAAGCGAAGTGTCGCCCCTCTGAAAAGTTCTCTCAAGCGCATACAATCAGCCTTTTCTCGTTAACCAGATAGGCCAATCCGTATATGGCGCTTGATCCACCTACGATGCTGACCATCACCGTCGCCCTGGCCGCTGCTGCGGCGTTCTACCTGGCGATCGAGTGGCGCAGTGTCCGCGAAACTTCGCTGCTGTTCTGGAGTGCAGGTTTTGCCACCATCACAGTCGGCTCGACCCTGGCTCTGCTGCGCGGGATCGGCCTGCTGCTGATCGGGATCTGGTTTGCCAATGGCTTGCTGGTGGTCGCGCACGCGTGCTTCCTGGCCGGGGTGGTGCGTTTTACCCAAACCCGGCTTTCGCGGGGGTGGCTGCTGATCGTGCTGGTGTGGTTTGGCTTGCTGCTGCTGCCAGTGGGGCCGCAATGGTCGAAAGTCATGCTGACCGTCAACTCGCTGCTGGTGGCACTGTTGACCTTGAAGGCCAGCTGGCTGCTACGGCCCCATGGCAAATCATTGAGTGTGGGAGCGGTGCAACTGCGTTACGTGCTGCTGTTCCATGGCCTGTTCTATGTGGCCAAGGCGATCGTGGCTTTGACGTCCGGTTCGCTGATCGACCTGGCAACCTTTGGCGGCTTGATCATCCAGATCTCGCTGGTGGAGGGGGCAATGGCACTGATGCTTATTGCGCTGTCGATGACCGGCACTGTTCGTTATCGCCGGGAAGAGCGCATTGCCCGATTGGCCGCCCGTGACCCGTTGACAGCGTTGTACAACCGGCGTGCCCTGGAAGTTCGCGCACCGCACCTGTTCAAGGCGGTCAGTCCCACACACCCAGGTGCGTTGTTGCTGATCGATATCGACAATTTCAAGCTGGTCAATGACCTGCACGGGCATGCCGCTGGCGACCGTCTGTTGATTGCCTTAAGTGAAATGATTCGCGCAGTGCTGCCGGAGCGGTCGCTGGCCGCGCGGCTGGGTGGCGATGAATTCGTGATTCTGCTCAGCGATGCCAGCAGCGATAAAGTGGTGGAGCTGGGCAGCCAATTGCGCGAGCAGTTCCAAACGTTTGCCAGGGAGGGGATGCCGACCCCGCAGGCAGTGACCTTGAGTATTGGCGCCAACCTGTTCGACCAGCCGCCAGCCAGCCTGGCAGCAGTGATCGAGCAGGGGGATGTGGCGTTGTATCAATCCAAGCGCGGGGGGCGTGACAGCATCCGCCTGGTGAATCGTACCTTGGCCGGCTTGTGACAAGCGGGGCCGACGTGCGGCCCCGGCTCCCTCAGGTCACCACCTGATAGCAAGGCACGTAAGCTGCGCCGCCTGGTAGTTTCATGCGGTGCTGGTCGACGAATGCCTGCAACAGGCGGCCGAGCGGCTCGAGTATCGCCGCATCGCCACGGATCTGATACGGCCCGTGCTCTTCGATCAAACGGATCCCCTTGTCCTTCACGTTGCCCGCCACGATGCCGGAAAACGCCCGGCGCAGATTGGCGGCCAACTCGTGGGGGGGCAGATCGCGGCTCAGGGCCAATTCGGCCATGTTGGCGTGGGTTGGATCGAACGGGTGCTGGAAGCCTCCGTCGATTTTCAGCAGCCAGTTGAAGTGGAAGGCATCGTTGCGTTCGCGGCGGAACTGCTTGACCTCTTTGAGCCCTTCGACCATCTGCCGCGCGACCTGCGCCGGGTCATCGATGATGATCTGGTAGTGACGCTGCGCGGCTTCGCCAAGGGTGGCGCCGACGAAGGCATGCAGCTGTTGCAGGAACGGTTCGGCGCTGCGCGGCCCAGTAAGCACCACTGGGAAGGGCAGGTCCTGGTTGTCCGGGTGCATCAGGATGCCGAGCAGGTAGAGGAACTCTTCAGCGGTGCCGGCACCGCCAGGGAAGATAATGATGCCGTGGCCGACACGGACGAAGGCCTCAAGGCGCTTTTCGATGTCTGGCAGGATCACCAGTTCGTTGACGATAGGGTTCGGCGCCTCGGCAGCGATGATGCCAGGCTCGGTCAGGCCCAGGTAACGGCTGCCGTGCATGCGCTGCTTGGCATGGGCGATGGTGGCACCTTTCATCGGGCCCTTCATCACGCCCGGGCCACAGCCTGTGCAGATGTCCAGCTTGCGCAGGCCCAGCTCATGGCCGACCTTCTTGGTGTATTGATACTCCTCGCTGCTGATCGAGTGGCCACCCCAGCACACGACCATTTTGGGTTCCACACCCGGACGCAGGGTACGGGCGTTGCGCAGCAAATGGAAAACGTAATCGGTGATTCCCTGGGAGCTTTCCAGGTCGATGCGCTGGCTGGCCAGTTCGCTTTCGGTGTAAACGATGTCGCGCAGGGCGCTGAACAGCATTTCTCGGGTACTGGCGATCATTTCGCCGTCGACGAAAGCATCGGCAGGCGCGTTCAGCAGTTCAAGGCGTACGCCCCGGTCTTGCTGGTGGATACGGACTTCGAAGTCCTTGTAAGCCTCAAGGATGGTCTTGGCATTGTCGACATGGGCGCCGGTATTGAGAATGGCCAGGGCGCACTGGCGGAACAAGGTGTAGAGCGTACCGCTACCGGCTTCACTCAATTGTTGGACTTCACGTTGCGACAGCGTCTCCAGGCTGCCTTTGGGGCTGACGGATGCATTGATGACGTGGCGTTGAGGCATCTAAGTCGTTCCTGTGCAGGTAAAAACATCCTTGTAAGACAACACCATACCGATCATTGCACGTCAACCTAAAAGGCGTTGTACGGCCAAAGTGATTGCCAGGCCACCCGCGACGAGCCATACGTTGAGCAGTGCGCCAGTGACCAGTGCTTTGGGGCCTGCCTGACGGATCTGGCTCCAGCGCGTCTGAATCCCGAGGGCGGTCATGGCCATGGTCAGGGCGAATGTGTCCAGGCTATTGACTGCTTGGGTCACACTGCCCGGTAGTACCTGCAGCGAGTTCACCACAACCAGGGCGAGGAAGCCGAAGGCGAACCAGGGCAGGGTGATGGGACCATTGCCCTGGGCAAGGCCCGGCCGGCGTGAGCGGCTGACCCAGATACCCACCACCAGCAGCACCGGCACCAACAGCATCACGCGGGTCATCTTGACGATGGTCGCAATGTGCGTGGCTTCAGGGCTGACGTTGCTGGCCGCGCCCACGACTTGAGCCACCTCGTGCACGGTGCCGCCCAGGAACAGGCCGGCACCCAGTGTGTCCAGCGGCAGCCAGCCAGCGTTGATCGCCCATGGTAAAAGGAACATCGACAACGTACCGAACAACACCACGCTGCCCACTGCCATGGCACTTTTGTGAGGAGCACTGCGTAGCGCCGATTCGAACGCGAGCACTGCCGCAGCACCGCATATCGCACTGCCGGCTGCAGTCAGCAACGCGGTGTCGCGGTCCAGCTTCATCAGCTTGGTGCCGCACCACCAGCCGATCAACAGCGTGCTGCTGACCACCAGCAGAGAAACGCAAAGCCCAGCCCAGCCGACCTCGGCAATTTCTTGCAAGCTCACGCGCAGGCCGAAGAAGGCTACGGCGATGCGTAGCAACTGGCGTGCGGAAAAGTTGATGCCGGCCGCCCAACCTGCGGGTACGGCGTCGCGCAGAACGTTGCCGTACAGGGCGCCGGCCACTATCCCAACAATCAAGGGGCTGATGCCGATGCTGGCAATGCTGGGCAGGGCTGCCAATTGGGTGACTGCCAGCGCAAACAATGCAACGAACAGAATGCCGTTGAGCCGCCCTCGGGGGGAATGGGTGGGCGCCAACGAGGAGTTGGAAGAAACCGTGGCCATGTTAGGACCTCTGGAAGGATTGCGACATGGCCTAGATTATTCTGGTTATAAGCTTATAAAAAATCGTGATTTAGGATGGAAAATATCCGACTAGCTGATATTTTAGGGGTATGAGTCCAGAGCAGCTGATAACGTTCGCAACCGTCGCCGAGCATGGCAATATCAGCCATGCCGCTTTGGCGTTGCATTTGTCGCAACCTGCGGTTTCCGGCCAGCTCAAGTTGCTCCAGGAAGACTTCGGCGAGCCGCTCTATCAGCGTGCCGGCCGTGGCGTGCGGCTGACCGCGGCCGGCGAGCAATTGCTGGCACATGCGCAGCGGCTTCGGGAAACCTTCCGCCAAGCCCAGGCTTTGGCTGAAGCAATGCGTGGGCTGGAACGCGGCACGCTGCGCATTGGTGCCAGTACCACGCCGGCCAGCTACCTGTTGCCCTACCTGATCGCAGACTTCCATGCGCGCTATCCCGATGTGCTGGTCAGCACGACCCACGGCAATACGGCAGAAATCGTCGCGGCACTGCACAGTGTCGACATCGCCTTGATAGAAGGCCCGCCTGGGCAAGACTTGCCCGTGGGCACGGGCGTCACCCCGTGGCAGCAGGATGAAATCGTGGCGATCGTTCCCGGCGGTCATCCGCTTGCGGACGCAACCGAACAGTCCCTCACGGCGCTGGGCGCTTACCCTTTGGTGCTTCGGGAAAGTGGCTCCGGGGTGCGTCAGATCGTTGAGCGGGCTTTTGCCCGGCAAGGTATCGCCGTGCGTGTGGCGCTGGAGATCGCGGGTGTGGAGGGGGTAAAAGAGGCCGTCCGGGCTGGCATGGGGATTGGCTTCGTGTCGGCTATGTCGATCCGCCACGAAGATGGCGTATTACGGGCAGTGAGAATCGCGCATGAACCTCTGCTGCGGCGCTTTTCCATTCTTCTACCCCATGCCGCCGCACCCTCGCGAGCAGCGTCACGGTTCATGGAGCTCTGTTTAGAGCAACACTAGGCTGTGATAGCCAAGCGATCAGTGTTGTACCGTTTGGCCGAACTGCTTGACTGCCTCCACCACCTGGCGTGCCCCGCATTGAATTTCCTCGATCACTTTGCCTGCCTTGCCAACCATTTCAACACCAAGGCCGGTCTTGTCCAGGCTGATCTGCATACCCTGAACGGCTTGTTGGGACAGATCATTGTTACGCTGTACCACCTCTTTGATTTCCATCGTGGCCTGAGCGGTACGCACTGCCAGGTTGCGTACTTCGTCTGCTACCACAGAAAAACCTCTGCCGTGTTCTCCTGCTCTGGCCGCTTCGATCGCTGCGTTCAAGGCCAGCAAGTTGGTTTGCTCGGCGACTTCGCGAATGGTTTGAATAATCTGGGTGATGACTTCCGATTGCTGGTTCACCGCATGGATACGCTGCGCAGCCTTGGACAGTTCTGCAGCGATTTCCCTAACAGTGGCAATGGTATCGCCGATGATGCGCGCGCCTTGCACTGCGTGGTCATCGGTCCTCTGGGCAACCGCGTACGCCAGGCTTGCCGCCGCTGACTCAGCTTTTTGCTGATTGACTTGAGCGGTGATGTCGCGGGCAAATTTAACAATCTTGTAGAGCTTGTTTTGCCCATCGAACACCGGATTGTACGTGGCGCTCAACCAAACGGTAGCGCCCAGCCGATCGATCCGCTCGAAGCGGCCAGAGCAGAATTCGCCTTTGTTCAATTGAGCCCAGAACTTCTTGTAGTCAGCCGAGCCCGAGGCTTCACGGGTGCAGAAAAGGCGATGATGCTTGCCTTTGATGTCTTGCAGTTCATAACGCATGGTCCGCAAGAAATTCTGATTGGCCTCAAGCACATGACCATCAGGATCGAATGACACCATGGCCATTGATCGGTTGATCGCGTCCATGGTGCTGTGCTGCTCTTGTTCAAGCTTTACCCGTTCGGTGATCGGGTGGGCCAGCATGATGATGCGTTCCACGCGCCCGTCGGCGCCATGGACAGGGTTGTAACTCGCCTCTAGCCACAGAGTGGTTCGATCTTTACTGCGCAACATCACGCGATTCGAAACAGGCGTACCCTGGCGCAGCCTTGGCCAAAGATCGCCACTGGTACACGAGGTCGTCGACTCATGTGCTTCAAGCAAGTCGTGGTGCTTGCCGATGATATCTTCCAGGTTGTAGCCAAGCGCATGCAGGAGGTTTTGGTTGGCAGCGAGTATCAAGGCATTTGGCGTCAACTCCAGCATCATGTTGGATAGATCCAGCGCGCGCTCCCTCGCTTGCTTGCTTTTCAATGCCAAAGAGAGGTTTTCAAGATCGAGTTTAAGTCGTTTATTGAACATAGGCTGGCCCGATATCGGTGCGCACGAGGGATGAAAGCATTGGGTTATGAAAAGCCAAGTCTGGAGAGCGCTGCTAAGGCCAATGGACGGCGGGAAGGCCTTCGTAAGCTGGGCGAGCGAAAAGAAAGCCCTGGAACAGGTTGATACCAAGCGCTTGCAGGGTGACGAGTTCTTCGAAGGTCTCGACCCCTTCGGCGATGACCTCGATGCCTAACTCGCGGGACATTGTGACGATCCCTGTGGTTATGACTTGCTTGGGTCTGCTCTGGCCTATACCTCGGATCAGGTCCATGTCGATTTTAATGATATCTGGCTGAAACTCCGCGAGCAGGTTGAGGCCGGCATAGCCTGCGCCAAAGTCATCGATAGCAGTCTTGAAGCCTTGTTTTTTATAACTGCTCAAGATTTTCTTGATATGAGATCTGTCGGTGATGCTCTCACTCTCGGTGACTTCGAAAATCATCTTTTCAATGGGGAACTGGTACTTTTCAGCCGCTTGAAGCGTTGTCCGTATGCACGCTTGCGGCTGGTAGACGGCGTTGGGCAGAAAATTGATGCTGAGAAACGCTTGGATGCCGTTCTGTGCGGCCAGTTCGACGGATTTGACGCGGCAGGCCTGATCGAAGCTGTACCTGTTCAGATCATTCACTTGGCTCAAGACGGCTTGAGCACCTGCTCCGTCTTTGCCGCGCACCAACGATTCATAACCGAAGATGCTGTGATCGCGCGTGTTCACGATTGGCTGGAACGCCATCGTGAAGTCGAAGTCCATACCTTTATTGTCCCTGCAGTTGCGGCAACCGGAAGGCTGTTCAAGCGTAAGGGGTATCAGTTGCATAGGTAATCTCGCACCTCATGGGTTGACGGCAGTGTGAAGGCTCCGTGCCAGTTCCGAAGGTGCGTACACGCTCAGTGGGTACAGTATTGCTCCAATACTTGTACAAAGGAAGTGTGTTGTACAAGTATTTTGCATATTTTCCGTGCCGAAATGGCCAATTCAGGCGGTGATAGTGCCAATCTGTACAAATTTGTTCGTCATTGCTTGTGCAAAAAACCGATGTGACAGGCCAGTGAGGTGCTGCAGGGTTGGTTTAGCTTTGGAAGAGTGGCGTGTGCCGTGATAATGGGCACTTCGAAAAGGGCCCTGTCATGCTTAGCATCAACAATCATGTGCATCTGCCAGATGCTGAAATCGAATTGACCTACATCCGCGCGCAAGGGGCGGGCGGGCAGAACGTCAACAAGGTGTCGAGCGCTGTGCACCTGCGCTTTGATATCCGAGCTTCGTCCTTGCCCGAGTTTTACAAGGAGCAACTGCTGGCCTTGCGCGATAGCCGCATCACCGCAGATGGGGTATTGATCATCAAAGCCCAGCAGTTTCGCACCCAAGAGCAGAACCGCACCGACGCGCTGGCGCGTTTGGCCCAAATGATTCTCGCGGCGGGCGAAATCCAGAAAAAGCGCCGCCCCACCAAACCTACCCTTGGTTCGAAAACCCGTCGCCTCGAAGGCAAGGCCAAGCGCAGCACCATCAAGGCGGGGAGGGGCAAGGTAAAGTTCTAGGGTTATGCCTGCACTAGCTGGCGACGCGCCGGTGTAGCCGGCCCCGCAGATCAGTTCACCTTGAACACGTGCTTCATGTAAGCCACGAAGTTCTCGTCCCGACACTGTGTCTTGCCAGGGCTGTCGGAAATTTTCGCCACTGGCGCGCCATTGCAGTCGGTCATTTTGATCACGATGTTCATCGGTTCAACACCGGGAATATCGCATGTCAGGCGTGTGCCAATGCCGAAGCTTACGTTGATACGCGGATGCAAAGCTCGATACAGACCCAAGGCTTTGGCGAAGTCCAGCCCGTCGGAGAAGATCAGCGTCTTGCTCTTTGGGTCGATCCCCAGCCGTTCGTAATGCGCGATGGCCTTTTCCGCCCACACTAGCGGGTCGCCCGAGTCGTGGCGCAGGCCGTCGAACAGCTTGGCGAAGTACAAGTCGAAGTCGCCCAGAAACGCGTCCATGGTGATGCAGTCGGTCAAGGCGATACCCAGCAAGCCCCGGTATTCCCGCACCCAGCATTCCAAGGCCGCCACCTGGCTGTCCACCAGGCGCGGGCCCAGTTGTTGGTGGGCCATGAACCACTCGTGGGCCATGGTACCCAGCGGCTTGAGTTCAAGCTCGCGGGCCAAGTGCACGTTGCTGGTGCCGACGAAACGGCCAGGGAAGTCATGCTTGAGGATGTAGACCACCTCTTCCTGCACTCGGTAGGAAAACCGCCGCCGAGTGCCAAAGTCGGCCAGTTGAAAGCCAGCGAGCTCTTCGTTGCTGGCCTGTGCCTTGAGCCAGTCAAGCTTCTGGTACAACCGCTCACCTACTTGTTCGATGACAACGTCACGGTAGCGGATACGGTTACGCACCTCGCTGATGATCGCCAGCAGCGGTATTTCGTAGAGAATCACGTGCAGCCAAGGCCCACGCACACGAATAGCCAACTGCCCAGCGGCGTCGAGGCCGACCTGCACGTAACGCAGGTTGAAGCGGAACAGGCTGAGGAAGCGCAGGAAGTCCGGCTTGAGGAACGGGATCTTTTCCAGATAGGCCAACTGGTCATGGGTGACGGTGACTTCAGCCAACTGCTCGATCTGATAGCGGATTTCTGCCAGGTATGGCGAGAGGTCTTCGCCATTGCGGCAGCGAAACTCCCATTCCACCTCAGCGTTGGGGTAGTTGTGCAGCACCGCTTGCATCATGGTGATTTTATAGAAGTCGGTGTCCAGTAGGTTCTGGATGATGCGCGGGCCAAAGACGCTTTCACTCATGGGCGGTCTTCCTTGATCAGAGAGAGTTGGTAGTCCAGGGCTGCTTCGTCGCCGCACAGGATCACGCCTTCGGCGGCCAACGAGCCGCACGCGGTGATGGCACCTGCCTGGGTCAGGGCTCGGCAGGCCGGTAGATAGAGCAGCACCTTGAACCCTGCCTGGCGCAGTTGCCGTGCGGTGGTCTTGACGCAATAGTCCAACGCCAGGCCGCCAACGATCACAGCGCCTACACCGTGCACTTTGAGGTACTCGATAACCCCCGTGGACCGCCGCTCTGCCAGGTCGTGATAACAAGCGCCGTAGGGGTGCAGGTCAGGTTCGACTCCCTTCCAGACGAAGTAGTCGTAGTCGATGGGCGCGGGCAAGCCGGGCAGCAGGTCGAAACCAGGGGTGCCGGGAACGCAGTGGCTGACCCAGGTCAGGTCGGCATTATCTAGGGCGAGGGGTTGCAGCATCTGGCCGGGTTCGGCCACCACCCACGCCGCGTTGGCCGGATGGGCGTCCTTGCTGCCCAGGCGCAGATCGGCGCGCAGGGCCATCGTGTTGAGGTCCGGGGCGATTTCGTTGCCTTCGGGCACCGGCAACTCCTGAGGGGCATTGGCGGTGAAGCCATTCTGCGCATCCACATCGAAACTGGCGATCTTCATGGCGGGTCTCCTCGCTGGAATGACTATATAATCCACCTGGTGTTGTAAGTATGTCAAGTTCTCCGTTTGGTGATGTTCTGGCTTGCCATACTTAGATGCTCTGGTGGATTATTGGCTAGATTGATAAGGAGCTTTGTCGTGAGTACAGTCGAAGTCCTGGCCAGTGTCGATATCGTCGCCCTGCGCTTGGCCCCTGATGCCCAGCATCTGCAAGTGTTGTTGCGCCGTCGGCAGCGCGAACCCCATGCCGGCCAATGGGCCTTGCCTGGCGTCATCGTCAATGGGCGCATTGCCGATACCACCCTGGACGGCGCGGCGCAGCGCGCCTTGTGTGAGAAGGCTCGGGTTGTGCCGTGCCACCTTGAACAAGTGGGGACTGAAGGCAATGCCTTCCGCGATCCGCGTGGGTGGTCGTTGAGTACCTACTACCTCGCGCTGCTCAACCCGCAACAGCAAATTGAAGATGAGCAATTGGCATTTTTCGATCTCGTCAGTGTGATCGAGCGCAAGGTGCTATTGCCGTTCGACCATAACCTACTGGTCGAACGGGTGCGCGAACGCCTGGCATCCAAGACTCTTTACAGCAGTCTGCCGTTGTATCTGCTGGCGCAAAAGTTCACGGTGCTCGATGCAGTAGGGGCGGTGCAGGCGTGCTTGGGGCAGGCGGTGAACAACACTTCGCTGCGCAAACGCCTGGATCGCTTGCGCGAGCTGGGGTGGGTGCGCGATACGGGGGAAAAGAACCAGCCCCGACTAGGCCGACCGCAGCAGTTGTATGAGCACACCCCGCAAGGCGACCGGGTATTCATGTTCGACCGCAGCCTTCTGCCAGAAGGGGCTTGAACGAGCGCAGGCTTACTCGTCGCTGTAGTTCATGATCGATAGCAGGCGAATTGGCACTTTCACCAGTTGCTCCGGCCCATGGGGCGTTTCGCCATCGAATGTCAGGCTGTCCCCGGCCTGCATGCGGTAGAGCTGGTTGCCGTGGCGATAGACCAGTTCACCCTCCAGCAAATGTAGGAACTCGGTACCGGGATGGGCGAAGGTGGGGAATTCCTCGCTGGCGTCATCCATGGTGACCATGTACGCCTCGAAGTTTTTCTTCGGCCCTCTGGCATGGTTGAGCAAATGATAGGTATGGCCTTTCTCGGTGCCGCGGCGCACCACCTCCAGCCCTTCGCCGTCCTTGACCAGCAAGGCATTGCCATCAGGCTGATCATATTGGCTGAACAGCTTGGCCATCGGCATCCCCAGCACGTCGCACAGGCGGCTCAGGGTGTCGAGGCTGGTGGACACTTGCGCATTCTCTATCTTGCTCAGCATGCCCTGGCTGATGCCTGCAATGCGTGCCACGTCGGCAAGCTTGAGCGACTGAGCCTGGCGCTGGCGCTTGATCTGTAGACCTAGATATTGCTCCAGGCGCAGCCGCGGTTCGGTTTCGGTTGACATCAGATGCCCTGCACGTTTTCAGTTCAAGAATAAATATTTCGCACTGGGAAAGTGCGCAACTTAGGTCGTCTGCGCGTTTTTTTCCTCAGACGAAAACAAGTTTCCCATAAAGGTGGCACAAAAACTTGTACTGATTTTGCCCGGGTTTCTGAGGGTCCGAAGCTTCTCCCATAGGGCTTGCAAGGCATCTCAAGAGCGGACTGAGGCGTGAGTAGGGCGTAGAAGCGCGAGATGGCGTTGAAGCATTGCGATGTTGGCAAGCACATTGCATTCCTGTTGGGAAAGTAAATTTCCCATGCGGAATTAGCGCACCTCAGCCAGGAGTGACCAACCCATGTTGCCAGCAGAAACGCAGCGCACCCTCGATCAGCACGGTATCAAGTACGTGCTGGCGCAGTTCGTCGACATCCACGGATCGGCGAAGACCAAGTCGGTGCCGGTATCGGGCCTGAAAATGGTAGCTGAAGAGGGTGCCGGCTTTGCCGGGTTCGCCATCTGCGGCATGGGCATGGAGCCCCATGGCCCGGACTTCATGGCCCGTGGCGATCTGTCCACGTTGATTCCAGTACCGTGGCAGCCGGGCTATGGCCGCGTGGTCTGCGTCGGACATGTCAATGGCCAGCCCTGGCCCTATGACAGCCGTTACGTGTTGCAGCAACAGGTACAGCGCCTGGCCGACAAGGGCTGGACGCTGAACACCGGGTTGGAGCCGGAGTTCAGCCTGTTCCGCCGGGACGAGGGCGGCAAGCTGCAACTGGTGGATGCCTCCGACAACCTCGATAAGCCTTGCTACGACTACAAAGGCCTTTCGCGTTCGCGATTGTTTCTCGAACGCTTGACCGAGGCGCTACAGCCGGTTGGCTTCGACATTTACCAAATCGACCACGAAGATGCCAACGGCCAATTCGAAATCAATTACACCTACAGCGACGCAATGGAGTCGGCCGACCGCTTCACGTTCTTCCGCATGGCCGCCGGGGAGATCGCCAATGACTTGGGTATGATTTGCTCGTTCATGCCCAAGCCCGACCCCAAGCGCGCTGGCAATGGCATGCACTTCCATTTGTCGTTGGCCAGTAGCAGCAACAAAAACCTGTTCCACGACCCCTCCGACAGCAGCGGCATGGGGCTGTCGAAGCTCGCTTACCACTTCGCCGCTGGCTTGCTGGCCCATGGTCCGGCGCTATGCGCTTTCGCAGCGCCGACGGTCAACTCGTACAAACGCCTGGTGGTGGGTCGCTCGCTTTCCGGCGCCACCTGGGCGCCGGCTTTCGTCGCCTACGGCGCCAACAATCGATCGGCGATGGTGCGCATCCCATACGGACGCCTGGAGTTTCGCCTGCCCGACGCCGGCTGCAACCCGTACCTGGTCACTGCCGCGATCATCGCTGCGGGCCTTGATGGCATCGACCGCGAGTTGGAACCGGGCCAGATGTGCAACGAGAACCTCTACAACCTGAGCCTGGAACAGATCGCCGCACGGGGTATCGCGACCCTGCCGCAGTCGCTCAAAGAAGCCGTTGACGCGCTCGAGGCCGACTCGCTGTTTCGTGAGGTGCTCGGTGCCCAGATCGTCGACGAATTCATCAAGCTCAAAGGCATGGAGTGGGTTGAGTACTGTCGCCACGTCTCCGACTGGGAAATTCAGCGTTACACCGAATTCTTCTGACCGCCAACCCAATCCCGGGGTGGCGGCGCTTGCAGCGGCTACCCACTGCATAGAAGGAGTATCAGCATGTGTGGAATCGTAGGGCTGTACCTGAAAAAGCCGCAGTTGCATGCGCAGCTCGGCAAACTTTTCGAACCCATGCTCCAAGCCATGACCGACCGCGGCCCGGACAGTGCCGGCTTTGCCATCTATGGCGATGAAGTGACCGATGGCTGGGTCAAGCTGACACTGCAGGTGACGGAGATAGACTATCCCTGGGCCGCCCTGATGGGCCAGCTCGAGGGGCGCTTGGGTTGCTCGCTGGAGTGGTTCCAAAACGCCAGCGCTGCCGTACTCAAAGCCCAAACCAGCGAGGCGCTCGTCCGTAAGGCCCTGACTGAGCTGGCACCGGATGTGCGCATCATGAGCGCCGGGCAGAGCATCGAGATCCTCAAGGGCATGGGCCTGCCGGCAGACATTTCCAGCCGCTTCCGCCTGGCAGGCATGAAAGGGAGCCACATCATCGGCCATACCCGCATGGCCACCGAAAGCGCGGTGACCCTGGAAGGTAGCCACCCGTTTTCGACCGGGGCCGATCTGTGCCTGGTACACAACGGCTCACTGTCCAACCACTTCCGCCTGCGCCAGGAACTGCGTCGCGAAGGCATCACTTTTGAAACCGAAAACGATACCGAAGTCGCCGCTGGCTATCTGACCTGGCGATTGCAGCAGGGCGATACCCTGGCCCAGGCCCTGGATGGTGCTCTGGAAGATCTGGACGGCTTTTTCACCTTTGCCATCGGCACCCGCAACGGTTTCGCCGTGATCCGCGATCCGATCGCCTGCAAGCCCGCAGTGCTGGCTGAAACCGACGACTACGTGGCCATGGCCTCGGAATATCAAGCGCTGGCGAGCTTGCCTGGTATCGAAAAGGCCAAGGTCTGGGAGCCTGCCCCGGCCACACTCTACGTCTGGGAGCGCGAAAGCGCCTGACCTCACCGAACCACTGGAGAACTTCATGAAGACGATCGACCTTTCCAGCGCCTCGGTGCGCGCACTCAACCAGTCCCTGCATGGCCAGGTGCATGACCAAGAATGGCGGGTGACCCACCCTGACGGTAAGCACAACCTGGCCGTAGGTATCAACGCCGCCGTATCGGTGGATATCGAAGGCCACGCGGGCTACTACTGTGCCGGCATGAACCAACAGGCCAGTATCACTGTGCACGGAAACGTCGGTGTGGGCGTGGCCGAGAACATGATGTCAGGTTCGGTAAGGGTCAAGGGCAGCGCTTCTCAGGCGGCCGGCGCGACCGCCCATGGCGGGCTACTGGTCATCGAAGGGGATGCGGGCGCGCGTTGCGGTATTTCCATGAAGGGCGTGGATATCGTGGTTGGCGGCAGTATTGGCCACATGAGCTGCTTCATGGGCCAGGCCGGGCGCCTGGTGGTATGCGGCGATGCCGGGGATGCCTTGGGCGATTCGCTGTATGAGGTGCGTATCTACGTCAAAGGTACGGTGAAGTCGCTGGGGTCGGACTGTATAGAGAAAGAAATGCGCGCCGAGCACTTGCAAGAGCTGCAGCAATTGCTGAACCAGGCCGGCCTTGGGCACAAGGCGGCCGATTTCAAACGTTATGGCTCGGCTCGCCAGCTGTACAACTTCAAAGTCGACAACGCCAGCGCGTACTGATCCAGGAGCATCGCCATGAGTGAACAAACCCCCCCGGTATTGCGTGAGTCGGCCACCTTCGATCGCCTGACCATCCAGGAAATCCAGCGTGCCGCCGAAACCGGCATCTACGACATTCGCGGTGGCGGTACCAAGCGCCGCGTGCCGCATTTCGACGACCTGTTGCTGCTAGGCGCCAGCGTGTCGCGTTACCCGCTCGAAGGCTACCGTGAAAAATGCGGTACTGACGTGGTGTTAGGCAACCGTTTTGCCAAGAAGCCGATCCACCTGAAAATTCCGGTGACCATTGCTGGCATGAGTTTCGGCGCATTGTCGGCCAATGCCAAAGAGGCCCTGGGCCGTGGCGCGACCATCGCGGGCACCAGCACCACTACCGGTGACGGCGGCATGACTCCGGAGGAGCGCGGCCAGTCGCAGCACCTGGTGTACCAATACCTGCCGTCGCGTTACGGCATGAACCCTGACGATCTGCGCAAAGCCGACGCCATCGAGATCGTCCTGGGCCAAGGCGCCAAGCCGGGCGGCGGTGGCATGCTGCTGGGCATGAAGGTGACCGAGCGCGTGGCCGGCATGCGCACCTTGCCGGTCGGCGTGGATCAGCGTTCAGCGTGCCGTCACCCGGATTGGACGGGCCCTGACGACTTGGCCATTAAGATTGCCGAAATCCGCGAGATCACTGACTGGGAAAAACCTATCTATGTGAAGATCGGCGCCAGCCGCCCGTACTACGACGTCAAGCTGGCGGTGAAGGCCGGCGCCGATGTGATCGTGCTCGATGGCATGCAGGGCGGTACCGCCGCCACCCAGGAGGTGTTCATCGAGCATGTTGGCATCCCGATCCTGCCGGCTATACCCCAGGCGGTGCAGGCGCTGCAGGAGATGGGTATGCACCGTAAGGTTCAGTTGATCGTCTCCGGTGGCATTCGCAACGGCGCCGACGTAGCCAAGGCCATGGCCTTGGGTGCCGACGCTGTGGCCATCGGTACGGCGGCATTGATCGCGTTGGGTGATAACCACCCGCGCCTGGATAGTGAGCTGAAGAAAATTGGCTCCGCTGCCGGCTTCTACGACGACTGGCAGAATGGCCGCGACCCTGCCGGTATCACCACCCAGGACCCGGAGCTGGCCAAGCGCCTGAACCCGGAGGAGGCTGGCCGGCGTTTGGCCAATTACCTGCGGGTGCTGGTGCTGGAGGCACAGACCATGGCCCGCGCCTGCGGCAAGTCGCATCTGCACAACCTCGACCCAGAAGACCTGGTGGCACTGACCGTTGAAGCCGCCGCCATGGCCCGGGTGCCGTTGGCCGGCACAGCCTGGGTGCCTGGCCAGGCGCAGTACTGACCCATCACTACACCGCCGGCCTTGAAGCCGGCGGTGTAGGTTTGCGCGGGAGTGATTTCAAAGCGTAACCGGCCTTATCGCGGGCTCACCCGCGAGCAGGCCGGTACAGGTCAATCAGTGACTCATGGCCAGCTTGGCACTGGTCTGGCGACGACGGTAAGCGCTGTCGCGCGAGGCCAGCCACCAGTACAGCGGCGAGGTGATCGCCAGGCCCACCAGCCATGACAGGTCTGCGCCGTTAATGTGCTCGGAGATCGGCCCGACATACAGCGGCGTGTTCATGAACGGGATCTGCACCACGATGCCCACTGCATAGGCAATCAGCGCCTGCGGGTTATAGCGGCCGTAGATACCGCCATCGACCTTGAAGATCGACTGGATGTCGTAGTCGCCCTTGTGAATGGCATAGAAGTCGATCAGGTTGATCGCCGTCCACGGCACCAGCACCACCAGCAGCACCAGGACCATGTCGACGAAGTGGCCAATGAAGTCGGCCGAGGCGAACACCGCCACAACGCAGCACGCGGCCAGCACGATCAGCGACAGCACCGCGCGGCTCTTGGCGGTCGGGATCCAACGGTAGGCGAAGGTTTGTACCAGGGTGATGATCGACAGCACCGCACCGTACAGGTTGAGGGCGTTGTGGCTGATCACGCTGAGCAGGAACAGCACCAGCATCACCGGGCCCAGAGTACCGGTAGCGAGTTTGACCGCGTCCATGGTGTCCATGCCCGCCGGGATCGCCAACACGGCCACGGCGCCGAAGATGAACGACAAGCTCGAACCCAGGGCCGAGCCCAGGTAGGTAGTCCAGAAAGTCGAGCTGACCTTCACGTCAGCCGGCAGGTAGCGCGAGTAGTCCGACACGTACGGCGCGAAGGCGATCTGCCAAAGTGCTGCCAGCGACACAGTGGCCAGCCAGCCGGCCAGGTTGAAGCCGCCGCGGGTGAGGAAATCGTCGCTTTGCACATGGCTGAAGATGTAGCCAAAGCCCACCACGATGCCGATACCCAGCACCCAGGTGCCGATGCGGTTGAGCACGTGAATGAAGCGGTAACCGATGATGCCGATGATGCCTGAGCCCAGCGCACCAATGACGATGCCTACCGGCACTGGCACGGCCTCGACCACGCCATGCAGCGACTTGCCCGCCAGCACGATGTTGGAGGCGAAGAAGCCGATGTACATCACCCCGGCGATCACCACCACCAGTAACGCGCCGAGGGTGCCGAACTGAGCGCGGCTCTGGATCATTTGCGGGATGCCCATCTGCGGGCCCTGAGCTGAGTGCAGGGCCATCAGCACCCCCCCGACCAGATGGCCGACCAGAATGGCGACGATCCCCCACACCAGGTTCAGGTGAAACAGTTGCACGCCCAGGGCGCCGGTAACGATGGGAAGGGGTGCGATGTTGCCACCGAACCATAATGTGAACAGATCCCTTACCTTTCCATGGCGGTCTTGCGGCGGTACGTAGCCGATCGTGTGTTTTTCTATGAGGGGTGCCGAATTGGCTGCACTGGTCATGACTGACTCCAAGGCAAGGTGGGGCATCGGGTGCTGCCCGGGTGCGTGCCGGCGAAGGGCGACGCGTTCTTGTTGGAGTGATGATGCGGGGCGTGGCGATTAGGAGAAATTAGTAAATTTGTACCCATAAACCTTAAAAAACCTAAGGCTGACAAAAGGTTAAGCGGTGGACGGTAGCAAGTTGAGTGCCAGTTGATGGCAAGCACTGTACTAGAGGGCTTTGGCTTCGCTGGGCTGGCGTGGTGCGGGCTACATAGGGGCGCTGCGCCCCCTGATGGTGCAGGCTATTTGGGTGCTCGAGCTTGCAATGCCAGCCCTTGAGGTCAGGCGCGAAGTCTTTTGTTCAATAGCTGGCACAGCTGCTCAGCAGAGTACGGCTTGGCCAGGAAGCAGAAACCTTCGTGGCCATCTTCGGCAATTGTTTCGCTGTAACCGGAGGTCAGGATCACCGGCAGGTGTGGCCGCTGCTGTTGCAGTTGCCTGGCCAGGGCCAGGCCACCGATACCCGGCATGACTACGTCGGAAAAAACCGCATCAACATCGCCTTGGGGGCCACTGAGCTGAGCAAGGGCCTCTTCGGCCGAGGTGACCAAAAGGATGCGGTAGCCATGGTCCTTGAGAATCTGCGCAGTAAAGTTGCCTAAATCAGGATTGTCCTCGACCACCAGGATCAGCGGCTCGCCGTCAGCCTGGGCAGGTAGTTCATCGTCTGCGCTGCCCGGCGCTGAGTTGGTGGGCGCAGGCTCCTGAGGCAGATAAAGCGTAAAGCGGGTGCCGTGGCCCGGTGTGCTACTGACCTTCACGTCGCCTCCGGACTGTTTGGCAAACCCGAACACCTGGGACAGACCCAGGCCTGTCCCCTCACCAGGTGCCTTGGTGGTGAAGAACGGGTCGAAGATGCGCTCCAACAGCTCAGGCGCGATACCCATACCGCTATCGGCTACCGAAATCGCGGCAAACACCCCATCGAGCCCCGGTACAGACTGATCGGCCTGCAACTGCAGCCGCAGAGTGCCTTCACCCAACATGGCGTCGCGGCCGTTGAGCATCAAGTTGATCACCGCTGTTTCCAGTTGGCTGAGGTCGGCGCGGATGTAGCAGGGCGTTTGTGGCAACTGCAGCTCCACCAGCATGCGTGCGCCAGTGGCGGTGTCGAGCATGTCAGCCATGGCCTCCAGACGTGGCGCGGCCTCGAATACCTGGGGGCTGAGGGCCTGGCGCCTGGCGAAGGCGAGCAATTGACCCGTCAGCTTGGCGCCCCGATCTATCGAGTCGGTCATGGTCTTCAAATAGCGTTCGCGCCGGCTGATATCGAGGTCGGGGCGCTGCAGGAAGTGTAGTGACGAGCGCATGATGGTGAGCAGGTTGTTGAAGTCGTGGGCCACGCCGCCAGTCAACTGGCCGATGGCTTCGAGTTTCTGGGCCTGGCGCAGAACGGCCTCGGTATGTAGCAACTGGGTCGTACGCTCCTCGACGCGTTGCTCCAGGGACGCATTGAGTGCCTGTAGTGCGGCCATTGTCTCGCGCGTTTCGGCATAGGCCTGCACCCGCTGGATGTGCGCCCAGCAGCGCTCGGTCACTTCACTGATCAATGTCTGTTCGTAGGAGGTCCATTGGCGCGGGAGCTTGTCGTGGATGGCCATCAGTGCAGTCAGCCGGCCGTTTTCGATGAACGGGATGCAAATGGTGGCGCTGACACCAATGGCCTGGAAGGTGGCCGCCGCCTCCGGCGGCAGCTCGCTCAGGTTGTTATTGATCACCAAAGCTTGGCCGCTGCGCAGGCGGCTGATGGCCAGTTGCCCGAAGTCATGCAGGTGGTACTGGCCGAGCAAGTGCGGCGAACCGGGGGCCACCGCATCGCCGCAGATGGTGAAAGCATCCTCGTCAGGACCCATGATGGCGTAGGCGCAACTCGACAATTGCATGTGTTCGAGCAACTGTTGAGTGATGATGGCGAGAACCCGGTCAGCCTGCGTCGCGCCCGCCAGCGCTCGGCTAAGCCCGTCGAGAAAGTTCAGGCGCTGGTTGGCAAGTACTGTGGCGGTGGTTTCGGTAACCGTGTCGAGCATGCCTACGACTGTCCCGTGGTGATCACGGATGGGGCTGTAGCAGAAGGTGAAGTAGGCGCGTTCCGGCCCACCGTTGCGTTCGATGGTCAGCGCAAAGTCCTGGATGAACACTGCCTCTCCAGCTAGCGCTCGCGCAGCCATGGGGCTGATCTCGGGCCAGGCCTCTTGCCAGACCTCACTGAATGGCCTGCCCAACGCCTGGGGTTTCTGCCCCAGGATTGGCATGAAGGCATCATTGTGCAGGGTCAGCAACTCTTGGCCCCAAAGCACGGCCTGCGGGAAGCGCGAGCCTAGGCACAGCGCCACGGTGGTCTTGAGGGCTTGCGGCCAAGTCTGCAGTGGGCCGAGAGTGGTGTTCGCCCAATCGTAGCTGCGGATGCGCTCGCCCATCAGGCCGCCGCCGTGTAGCCATTTAGCCATCTGCTCTGCCGATCCTTTTGCACAAGGCTATAAGGGTGCACCGAGAATAGCCGCTTGGCGAGCGGTTTCTTGCGGCCTGCCGAGCACTGCGGTGTGGCGCCTAGGCGCAAACCTATAGGCACCCATTTGGTTTGTTCGAGCAGACGCCGCAAGCCGGGCGTTCTGCGATTATCCGCCGGCGCTTCTTCCAGGCAGCGATCCGGGGTTGGCCTATAAGGCAGCCTCCCGGCACTGGCGGTTTACTTTACGCTGGGTTAGCGCATGAAGTGCACTTTGCCGGTGTCGTCATTGCCCATATAGATGCCATAAACCCCAGCTTGGCGTTCAAGTATGTAGCGCTCAAGGATCTGGCGGATCGCCGGGTAATAGATCTCGTCCCACGGGATCTGGTGGGGTTCGAAGAACTTGTAGGCCTGCGTTTCAGGCCCGTACTGCCCAGTTTCTTCGGTGGCGATGGCGCGGAAGATGATGTACACCTCGCTGATTCTGGGCACGCTGAAGATAGAGTAGGGCGAGACGATGTCGGCGCGCACGCCGCTTTCTTCCCAGACCTCGCGCAGGGCAGCCTGCTCGGTGGTCTCGCCAGCTTCCATGAAGCCGGCGGGCAGCGTCCAGGTGCCCGGACGGGGCGGGATGGCACGTTGGCATAGCAGGTACTTGCCTTCACGCTCGATGATGCAGCCTGCGATGATTTTCGGGTTCACGTAGTGAATGTAACCACAGGCGGCGCAATGCAGGCGCTCGTGGGTATCACCTGTGGGAACGCCCCGAGCCAGTTCGGCGGTACAGTGCGGGCAATAGCGCGGGGCGTTGGGCATGATCAGCGGCCTATGCGAGGTTCCTTCAGGGCCAATGGCTCGACGATGTCGCGCACTTTGGCATTGTCATCCTGCTTTTGACGCAGGTAGTCAAGCGCCACCTTGGCGGCGGCGCGCACATGATCGACCGAGGCCTGGTGTGCCACCAGCGGATCGCCGCCCTTGATGGCCTCGACGATTTTTTCCATTTCACGGTTACTGGCGCCGCGGCGGTTCTCTTGGGACACTGACGTAGCGCGCAGGTAGCTGATTCGCGCTTGCAACTGACGCAACTGCTGCGCAGCCACCTGGTTGCCGGAGCCTTCCAGAAGCACGTCATAGAAACCTTGCACCGAATCCAGTACCTGCTGCAGCTCGCCTTCTTCCAACGCTTCGCGGTTGACCTCCAGCGCACGTTCCAGCGCCCGGATGTCCTTGGCCTTGGCGTTGAGGGTGAACAGTTGCACGATCAAGCCTTCGAGCACGCAGCGCAATTCGTAGATATCGCGGGCGTCTTCCAGGGTGATGATGGCCACGCGAGGGCCTTTGGCGTCGGCAAACTCCACCAGGCCTTCGGATTCCAGGTGGCGCAGGGCTTCACGCACCGAGGTGCGGCTGACGCCGAGGCGGTCGCAGAGGTCGCGTTCGACCAGGCGGTCACCCGGCAGCAGGTGGAAGTTCATGATCGCGCCACGCAGCTTGTCGAGCACGATTTCGCGCAGGGTAACGGGGTTGCGGTTGACCTTGAAGCTGTCGTCGAGGGGCTGGCGTTTCATCAAGTGCGCTCTGATAGAGGCTGCCCGGCCCCCACCGACAATTGCACCACGAACCATCGGTGCTCCTTGCGTGGGTTCGGACAGCCCGCTGTTAACGGGTTGACTCCGCATCGGCTTCGGCGAAGGCCTCGCGAGCTAGGCGGAAACTGTCCACCGCCGCGGGCACGCCGCAATAAATGCCGACCTGGAGCAGGATCTCGCGAATCTGTTCACGGCTCAGGCCATTGCGCAATGCGCCGCGGATATGCAGCTTGAGCTCGTGGGGCCGGTTGAGCGCGGAAATCATGGCCAAGTTTATCATGCTGCGCTCTTTGAGCGAGAGGCCTTCACGGCCCCAGACATGGCCCCAGCAATATTCGGTGACCAGCTCCTGCAGTGGCTGGGTGAATGCGTCGGCGTTCTGGATGGAGCGGTTGACGTATTCCTCGCCCAGCACCTGGGTGCGGATCTGCAGGCCTTTTTCATATTTCTCGTTGCTCATTGCCGTGCTCCATATCAAAAAAGGGGCTGCAACCGAGGGTGAGACGATTAGTGCAGCCCCTGAAACAGGGTCATCGGTGTGGGCTGTTTCGCGGGTGAGCCTGCTTCTAAAGGTTCAAGCCTTTGCTCAACCGCTGGGGAGCGGGTTCATCCGCGAAGCAGCCGATGAGTTCTATCAGACCAATGGCGGCAGGGCGCCCAGCTTGCCTTTGTGGTAGACCATCGGCGTGACCGGCTCGGCCGGCAGGACCAGATTCTTCACCGCGCCAACGATGATGGCATGGTCACCGCCATCGTATTCGCGCCACAGTTCGCACTCGATGATCGCCGTGGCCTTGGTCAGCAGCGGGTTGCCCAGCGCGCTCAACTGCCACTCGATACCTTTGGCCTTGTCCTTGCCTTTGCCTGCAAAAGCGTAGGCTTCGGCGGTTTGCTCGGCGGACAGCAAGTGAATGGCGAATTGCTTGCTGTCGCGCAGAATCGGGTAGGTGTCCGATGCGTAGTTGGGGCAGAACAGCACCAGCGCCGGGTCTATCGACAGTGCGCTGAACGCGCTGGCGGTAATGCCGACGATGCCGCCGTCGGTGTCCAGGGTGGTGACCACAGTGACACCGGACGGGAAGGAGCCCATCACGTCTTTGTAGATGCCTGGTTCGATCATCTCGTGCTACCTCTTAGCGCATCACAAACGGGTCGGGCATCGGCGCGGTGGACAGGTTGATCCACACGGTCTTCAGCTCGGTATAGGCCAGCACCGAATCGATGCCGCTCTCGCGGCCATAGCCGCTGTTCTTGAAGCCGCCGATCGGCGCCATGGCCGACACGGCACGATAGGTATTGACCCAGATGATCCCCGAGCGTACGTCTCGCGCCAGGCGATGGGCGCGGCCCAGGTCGCGGGTCCAGATGCCGGCGGCCAGGCCGAACTGCGAATCGTTGGCGATGGCCAGGGCCTGCTCTTCGGTCTTGAAACGGATGACGGCGGCGACCGGGCCGAAGACCTCTTCCTGCATGATGGTCATCGAGTTGCTGTCGCACTCGAACAGGGTCGGTTCGTAGAACCAGCCATCACCTTCGACCTCGGCACGTTTGCCACCCATGTGCAGCTTGGCGCCTTCGGCCTTGGCGGCTGCCACCAGGCCTTCGACCACAGCCAGTTGCTGCGCGGTGGCCATCGGGCCCATTTCGCTGGCGTCGTCTTGCGGGTTGCCGATGCGAATGCGTTTGGCGCGGGCGATCAGGCGCTCGACGAATTCGTCGAAGATTTCGTCTTGCACCAACAGGCGCGAACCTGCCACGCAGCTCTGCCCGGAGGCTGCATAGATGCCGGCCACCGCGCCGTTGATGGCGCTGTCCAGGTCGGCGTCAGCGAAGATGATGTTCGGCGACTTGCCGCCCAGCTCCAGCGACAGCTTGGCGAAGTTCTCAGCGCTACTGCGCACTACATGGCGCGCTGTGGCGGCGCCACCGGTGAAGGCGATCTTGCGCACCAGCGGGTGGCGGGTCAGCGCTGCGCCGGTGCTTGGGCCGTAGCCGGTGACCACGTTGACTACGCCGGCCGGGAAGCCGGCTTCCAATGCAAGGCGAGCCAATTCCAGGATGGTTGCCGAGGCGTGTTCGGACGGCTTGAGCACGATGGTGTTACCAGCGGCCAGTGCTGGGGCGAGCTTGATCGCGGTCAGGTACAGCGGGCTGTTCCACGGGATGATCCCGGCGACCACTCCGATCGGCTCGTGCACGGTGTAGGCGAACAGGTCGGGCTTGTCCAGCGGCAGTGTGCCACCCTCGAGCTTGTCTGCCAGGCCGGCGGTGTAGTGGAAGAACTCCGGCAGGTACCCGACCTGGCCGCGGGTTTCACGGATCAGCTTGCCGTTGTCACGGCTTTCGAGTTGAGCCAGGTGCTCTTTGTTTTCGGCGATCAGGTCACCCAGGCGGCGCAGCAGCTTGCCCCGTGCGGTGGCGGTGATGCTGCGCCAGGCCGGGCTTTCGAAGGCACGTTGGGCGGCCTGCACGGCCAGCTCGACATCGGCCTGGTCGGCGTCGGGCAGTTGTGCCCAGGCCTTTGCAGTGGCCGGGTTGAGGCTGTCGAAGGTCTTGCCGCTCTGGGCATCGAGCCATTGGCCGTCGATGCACATCTGGAAACGAACGAGGGTCATGCAACAATCCCCTTGGCGGATTCGGTGAGGATGCGGGCTTGGGCGAGGAAGTCCAGAAGCATCTTGTTGACTTCCCGCGGTGCTTCCACTGGCATCATATGCCGTTGCTCGGCAAGGACCACGCTTTGTGCGCCAGGAATGCTGGCGGCAAGCTGACGGGTCATGGCAGGGGTGGAGCCCGCGTCGAGTTCGCCGGTGGCGATCAACGTCGGCACCTGGATAGTGCCCAGGTCGCTTGCGCGGTACATGTCCTGGGTAGCGAAAAGCGAATAAGTGGTGTGATACCCCTGCGGGTCATTGTTCGCCAGTACTTGGCGAATGGCGGCGACCTGCGCCGGGTTGGCAGCCTTGTATTCACGGCTGAACCAGCGGTCCAGGGCAGCGTCGACGTTGGCGTCCGGGCCTAGCTGCGCAGCCTGGGCAGCGCGGGCGATGACCCCGGCACTCTGCTCGGGCGTACGGTTGAATACGCTGTTGAGCACAACCAGGGCAGCCAGACGCTGCGGATAGCTCAAGGCAAAGGCCCGGGCGACCAGGCCACCCATGGAAAAACCAATGACCGTGGCCTGTTGAATCTGCAAATGGTCAAGCAGCTCGGCGAGCTGGGCGGCATAGCCCTCCAGGCCAATGTCGGCGGCCGGCAGGGCGCTCTGGCCGTGGCCAAGCATATCGTAGACGATGACGCGGTAGTCGTTGGCCAGGCCAACGATCTGACCGCCCCACATTTCCTTGTTCAAACCCACGCCGTGAATCAGTACCACGGGTTGGCCCTGGCCGACGGACAGGTAACTGGTGCCGGCAGGTGTGTGTTCAGCGACAGGCTGAATCATGGAGGGCGCTCCTTGAAGGTCGGGCACGGCGGGTAAGCACGCCACGCCCAGGCCCGTCTTGGTTGTTGTTATTGAGCGTTGGCT
Organism: Pseudomonas sp. KCJK9000; assembly: GCF_046230725.1. Lineage (NCBI taxonomy): Bacteria > Pseudomonadati > Pseudomonadota > Gammaproteobacteria > Pseudomonadales > Pseudomonadaceae > Pseudomonas > Pseudomonas sp. KCJK9000. Next base: position 58,341 of record NZ_JBJJLN010000028.1, read on the forward strand.
TTTTCGGCAGCCAGTTCTTCCAGGTCGATATAGCGGTTGCCGATGCGCGGGTGCAGGCGGCCCCCGTCGGCTGCGCCCAGAACCACCACGATCTCATCGGCGCGCGGCGCGTCTTCGATCTGCATTTCCAGAGTGATGTAGTGCGAGCGCAGGCCTTCGTCGTCCTTTTGCATCATCGGGATCTGGATCGAGGTGCCTGGGCCGCCGCGCTTGTTGGTGAAGCTCAGGTAGCTCTTGGCCTTGACCGCCTCGCGGTAGTGGTTGCCAAAGCGCAGGGTGTGAATCACGGCCGAAGCATGCTCGATTTCGCCATCGGCGCCGACCACGGCGGCCTTGCCGTAGGCTTCGATTTTGTCGGCACCGCCGATTGCGGCCGTCAGGCGTTCGACCATCAGGGCACCGAGCTCCGAGCAATTGGCGCGAATTTCCGGCTTCAGATCTTCAACGAAACCGCGACCGGCCCATGGGTTCTTGATCACCACGGCCAGGCCGACCATGGTCACAGGCTTGTCGGTGGCCTTGCCGCCTTCGATACGGGTCTCTTCGGAATAGGTGACGATCTTGCGGATTTCGAAACTCATGGAGGGGCTCCTGGTGAGGGTTATCAGCTCTTGTTGTCTGATGGTATACCATAATATTTGTTGTGCAATAGGTGCCTGAAAATTTCTGTTGTCGCAGGACGAAAGGTTGGTGCATGGCTTGGGATTTGTGGTGGTTTGAAGATCGAGCGCCGCCCGCGCGGCGCATCGCGAGCTGCGCTCGCTCCTACGTTTGTTTCGGGCCAATAACGCCTGTGACAGGCGCGCGCGACCGCCTTGTTTGTA
>NZ_JBJJLN010000029.1:0-57319 GCF_046230725.1 Pseudomonas sp. KCJK9000
ATCAGGCCAAAGTGCCGAGTTTTTTATGCCTGGGATTTGGGTATTGGCCCCTATACGGATAAGAAACTCACATCTTTGCATTCCAAAAAATAATCTAAAAATCTTTATAAAAACAAGAAATTGTCCTTTACAGGCATCCTGTTTCGGCACTATCTTCTGATTCAGGCCGCCGCAGCGGCCAGCGTCGCTCGGACGGTTCCGGGCGCTTACGTCAGTTGAGGAAACCATGTCCAATCCTGGTTCGCCGCGCCGTTTCGCGCGCATCGATCGTCTCCCGCCCTACGTCTTCAACATCACTGCCGAACTCAAGATGGCTGCCCGTCGCCGTGGCGAAGACATCATCGACCTGAGCATGGGCAACCCCGATGGGGCGACACCCGCGCACATCGTCGAAAAGCTGGTGCAGGTCGCTCAGCGCGATGACACCCATGGTTATTCCACCTCGCGCGGCATTCCTCGCCTGCGCCGCGCTATCTCCAACTGGTACAAGGCGCGCTACGAGGTCGACATCGACCCGGAAAGCGAAGCCATCGTCACCATCGGCTCGAAAGAGGGCCTGGCGCACCTGATGCTCGGCACCCTCGATCACGGTGATACCGTGCTGGTGCCCAACCCAAGCTATCCCATCCACATCTACGGCGCAGTGATCGCCGGCGCCCAGGTGCGTTCCGTGCCGCTGGTGCCAGGTGTGGACTTCTTCAACGAGCTGGAGCGGGCGATTCGCGAGTCGATCCCCAAGCCGAAGATGATGATTCTTGGCTTCCCGTCGAACCCCACGGCCCAATGCGTGGAGCTGGACTTCTTCGAGCGCGTGGTGGCCCTGGCCAAGCAATACGATGTACTGGTGGTGCACGATCTGGCTTATGCCGACATCGTCTACGACGGCTGGAAGGCGCCATCGATCATGCAGGTGCCGGGTGCCAAGGACATTGCGGTGGAGTTCTTCACCCTGTCCAAGAGCTACAACATGGCCGGCTGGCGCATCGGTTTCATGGTCGGTAACCCCGAGCTGGTCAGCGCCCTGGCGCGGATCAAGAGCTACCACGACTACGGCACCTTCACCCCGCTACAGGTGGCGGCCATTGCCGCGTTGGAAGGGGACCAGCAATGTGTGCGCGACATCGCCGAGCAGTACCGCCAGCGCCGCAATCTGCTGGTCAAGGGCCTGCATGAGCTGGGCTGGATGGTCGAGAACCCGAAGGCGTCGATGTACGTGTGGGCCAAGATCCCGGAGCACTATGCACACTTGGGTTCTCTGGAGTTCGCCAAGAAGCTGCTGGCCGAAGCTAAGGTCTGCGTGTCGCCGGGTATCGGTTTTGGTGACTATGGCGACGACCACGTGCGCTTTGCCCTGATCGAGAACCAAGATCGCATTCGCCAGGCCATTCGCGGGATTCGCCAGATGTTCCGGGCCGATGGGCTGACCCAGAAGTAACGCCCCGCCCACGCCCGCTTCGGCGGGCGCGGACGGGCGGATCAACGGCAAACTATTTTTGCATCACCCCTCTTCTCAGCCGACCTGGCTTAGATTACAAATGGCGCGCGGGCTGAGCCCCGATAACAACAACCTTCCCTCCGTGCCATCATGTCCGAATATAACCCTTGCCTTGACTGCGGCGCCTGCTGCGGGTACTTCCGTGTGTCCTTCTTCTGGGGCGAATGCCAGTCTGCCGGCGGTGTCGTGCCCGATGACTTGGTGGTGCAGATTAATCCCTCCCGTGTTGCCATGATCGGCACCGACGCCAAGCCATGCCGCTGTGTCAGCCTACAGGGCGAAATCGGTACCCAGGTGGCGTGCACCATTTACGCCAACCGCTCCAGCCCCTGCCGCGAGTTTCAAGCATCGTGGGAGGGTGGCCTGCATAACCCTAGTTGCGATGATGCGCGGGCCGCTTACGGGTTGCCGCCACTGACACCACCTGGGGCCAACGAGCCGCACTGGCCGGATGAAGGCGCGGAGGTGGCCTGAGCAACTTCCCAACTGCCGCGCCTGAGGGTGTTGGCCGATAGGGGGCTGCGCAGTCAAGGTCGAGCGCCGCTAGCGCGGCGTTCGATGGCCGCCTTGCCGTAAAGCCAAGACATACACCGCCAGCCCCACATGACGTTAAACTGTCATCTCCCCAGCAATGGACAGGAGATCCGGTGTGACCCCACCCCGCAGCTTCCCCAGTGACCTCTGCCTTGACAGCCCGCGCCTGCAATTGCGGCCGATGCGCCATGCCGATGCCGCGCAATGGCTGAAAATCATGGCCGACCCAGAGGTCATGCGCTACTGGCACCACGCCCCCTGGCAAGATTTGGCCGAAGCTGAAAGTGCCCTGGCGGCAGACCGCGAGGCCTATGCCAATGGCGAGCAACTCAAGCTGGGCATGTACCGTCGCGATACCGGTGAACTGATCGGCATGGTCCAACTGTTCAACATCGACGATGGCTCGCGCCGAGGCGAAATCGGCTATTGCCTTGCCAGCGCAGTGCAGGGCAGGGGTTACATGGACGAGGCATTGACCTGCTTCATCGACTACATCGCCCACACCCTGCACATGCGCCGCCTCGAGGGCGAGATCGACCCGCGCAATCAAGGCTCGGCCCGCACCCTCGAACGCCAGGGTTTCGTGCTGGAAGGGACGCTGCGGGCACGCTGGTGCGTGAACGGCGAGCTTACCGACTCGGGAATCTATGGCCTGCTGCTCGAACCGCCGGTCGCATGAACATATCCCGCTTGCCTGGGTGGTACTTGACGCTGAGCCTGGCCCTGTACCTGCTGAGCCTGGCCTTCGACGGAGCCCAGATGAGCGCAGGCCGGCACATGCCTGCCCTGCAGATGTTCCTGTATGGCCCTTGGGGCGTACCTTTTGGCATGTTTCAGTGGTTTGCCAACCCGCTGTTCGGGTTGGCCATTCTCTGCCATCGGCGCCTGCGCCGGCTGGCTTTGCTATTGGGGTTGGCGGCGCTGTATCTGGCGGCCAGCAGCTTTGCCATTGAGCGTCTGCCGGATAACATCAGCTATGCATTTTCCGAGCGCATCGGTTTCGGCGCCGGTTTCTACCTTTGGTTGGCAGCTATGGTGGTGTTCAGTGCAGGCCAGGCCTGGCAGTGCGCAGTGGCGCGCAGCCGCAACGAGGTACCGGCCTGGAACTGGTTGGATGTCACCCTGATCGCGGCGCTGGCCGTGGCCGCTTATGCGGCCACGCAGATGCCTTCTTTGCAATTCGAGCCGGGCAAGGTGCTGATGCCGCCAGAGCCTGTGCAAACCCTATGAAAGGATTTGCCATGAACCCACGCTATCTGCTGCTACTGGCCTTTTTTGCACCCGTGGCACTGGGCGATGAAAATACACCGGCCTACAGCAAGTGCATGGACAACGCCTCCAGTACAGTGGCCATGAGCCGTTGCATCCAGGCCCAGACCCAGCTTCAGGATCAGCGACTGAACCGGGTATACAAACAACTCGCCAGCAAGCTTGAAAGCGGCCCGCAGAAGCAGCTGCGCGATGTCCAGCGCCAGTGGATCGCTTTTCGTGACAGCAACTGTGCCTTCCATGTGCAAGCCAGTGGCGGCACGCTGGCGCAACTGGAAGGTGGCATGTGCGTACTGAACATGACCCGCGAGCGCGCCGCAGAGCTCGAAAGGGTGCTCAGCCCCGGGCAATGAGCCGTGCGGCGCGGGCCTTGAGGTACTCGCGCACTTCACCGGCCGCCCCGGCAAACTCGATCCGCTCGGCCTTGGCCTCACGTTGGTAGGCATACATCGGGTCGTAGTATTCCTTGAGCAAGCCTTCGATCCAGCCACGGTGCAAGTCCACTGCGCCGCTGCGCAATTGCTCATCCAGCGCTTGATGCAGCATCGTGGATAAACGCTGAAAGCGCTCACCGCCCAGGCGCTTGTGGATATTGGCCATGCTCTGTTGCATGCGTTGGGCATACAGGTGGCGGCCTTGATCCTGCCCGTGCACGTCGACGAATTCGGCGCACAGGTTGACCACGTAATCGCGAAGGATACGCTGCACTCGCTGTTCGAAGCTGTCCTCAAGCCACACCAGAGGGTAGTGCTGCATGCCCAGGTAGAGCGCTAGCGGTACCGTGCAACTGCCCACGATGCGGCCTTCGTCTTCGAGCACGAACTGTTCGATACCCCGCGCGCGTTTTTTCAGCACATCGATGGCGAGTTTGTTCTCGAAGTCGATCTGCGCCGGCTGCGCGGTGGCGCGTTTGCCAAAGCTGGAGCCGCGGTGGTTGGCGTGGCCTTCAAGGTCGAGCACGTTGTCGAGCTGCTGCAGCACATCGGTCTTACCGGTGCCGGTAAGGCCGCCGACGAGTACGAAATCGCATTGCTCTACGGCCTGATCGGTGGTTTGCAGCAAAAAGCTGCGCATCGCCTTGTAGCCACCCTTGATGCGCGGGTAGTCGATGCCCGCTTCTTCGCGCAGCCATTGCTGCACGATCAGCGAGCGCAGGCCACCGCGGGCGCAGTACAGGTAGCCATCAGGGTGGGCCTTGGCGAAACTGGCCCAGGCATGCAACCGCTCGCGTTTGGTCGCGCCGCTGACCAGCTGATGGCCAAGGGTGATGGCTGCGGCCTGGCCCTGTTGTTTGTAGCAGGTGCCGACCTTCTGCCGTTCCTGGTCGGTCATCAGTGGCAAGTTGACGGTGCCGGGGAAGGCGCCTTTGGCGAATTCGATCGGCGCGCGCATGTCCATCATCGGTGCGTCGTCGAGAAACAGTTGGCGAAAGTCGGTGCAGTCGTGGCGCATCAATTCACCTCGACCGCGTGGCTCTGTCGTTCGACCAGCAGGCCGATCGGTGCCAAATCCAGGCCCAGCTCGTGGGCCACTGCCAGAAATTGCGCCTCGCTTTCTGGGGCGACGGCAACCAGCAGGCCACCGCTGGTTTGCGGATCGCACAGCAGGTGCTTCTGCGCGTCGCTCAGTGCGCCAAGCTTGTGCCCGTAGCTGTCGAAGTTGCGCAGGGTGCCACCAGGGATGCAGCCCTCGGCCAGGTAATGGTCGACACTCGGCAGGCGAGGCACGGCAGCGTAGTCCAGCTGAGCGGTCAGGCCGCTGCCCTCGGCCAGTTCGACCAAGTGGCCGAGCAGACCGAAGCCGGTCACATCGGTCATTGCCTTGACTGCTTCGAGTTTGCCGAAGCGGCTGCCTGGGGTGTTGAGCGTACACATCCAATCGCGGGCCAAGCCTTGATCCTGCGCACGCAGCTTGGCCTTTTTCTCGGCGGTGGTGAGGATGCCGATGCCCAGTGGTTTGGTCAGGTAAAGGCGGCAGCCGGCGGTGGCGGTATCGTTGCGCTTGAGGTGGCGCCTGCTCACCACGCCCGTCACGGCCAGGCCGAAGATCGGTTCAGGGGCGTCGATGGAATGGCCGCCGGCCAATGGGATGCCAGCCTCGGCGCACACGGCGCGGCCGCCACGGATGACTTCGCGGGCAACTTCGGGCGGCAGTACGTTGACCGGCCAGCCGAGGATGGCGATGGCCATCAGCGGGTCACCGCCCATGGCGTAGATATCGCTAATGGCATTGGTGGCGGCAATGCGGCCGAAATCGTAAGGGTCATCGACGATTGGCATGAAGAAGTCGGTGGTCGATACCACCCCGCGCTCATCGTCCAGGGCATAGACGGCGGCGTCGTCACGTGAGGCGTTACCGACCCACAGCTTCGGGTCCAGTGCCTGGACGCCGCTTTCGGCGAGGATCACATCCAGCACCTTGGGGGAAATCTTGCAGCCGCAGCCAGCGCCATGGCTGTACTGGGTCAGGCGAATTGGCTCGCTCACGTGTACCTCGAAAAGGGCAGTTTAGTGCGCCGATTGTAGCAAAGCTGGCCTTTACGACCGTGGCTCTTATACTTGCCACGGTCGGCGCGGATGCCGGCCTTTGTCAGCAACCGTCCTGGAGAACTCTCATGCTCAAACGCCCCCTGGCGCTCGCCGCCGGCTTCGTGTTGTCCTGCTGCGCCGTAGCCGCCCAGGCCGCCGACACCCTACGGGTCAGCGCCATCCCCGACGAGGCGCCGACCGAGCTGCTGCGCAAGTTCAAGCCGTTGGGCGAGTATCTGTCCAAGCAACTGGGCATGGACGTGAAGTTCGTACCGGTGGCTGACTACCCGGCAGTGGTCGAGTCACTGGCCAGCGACCGCCTGGACATGGCCTGGCTGGGCGGCTTCACATTCGTCCAGGTCCACCTGAAAGACCCGACCGCCACACCGCTGGTACAGCGTGAGCAGGATGCGCAGTTCACGTCCAAGTTCATCACCGCTAACCCGGACGTCAAAAGCCTGGCCGACCTCAAAGGCAAGTCGTTCGCCTTCGGCTCGATCTCTTCCACCTCGGGCAGCCTGATGCCGCGTTACTTCATGCTCAAGCAGGACAACATCAAGCCTGAGAACTATTTCAGCCGTGTGGCCTATTCCGGTGCCCATGACGCCACCGTTGCCTGGGTGCAGGCTGGCAAAGTCGATGGCGGGGTGCTCAATGCCAGCGTGTGGCAAAAGCTGGTCGATGCCGGCAAGGTCGATACCAGCAAGGTCAAGGTCTTCGCTACCACGCCGACCTACTATGACTACAACTGGACCGTGCGCGGCAACATGGACCCTGCGCTGAAAGCGAAGATCAAGCAGGCGTTTCTCGACCTTGACCCTGCCAAGCCGGAGGACAAAGCCATTCTCGACTTGCAGGCAGCCAGCCGCTTCATCGAAACCAACCCTGACAACTATGCCGGCACCGAACAAGCTGCACGTGAGGCCGGCCTGCTCAAGTGACTATTCATGTGCAGGGCGCCAGCCTGCGCCATGGCCAGGTGCGCGCGCTTGATGCGGTCGATTTGCGAATCGCCAAGGGCGAGCGGGTGGCGATCATCGGGCCTTCGGGCGCTGGCAAGTCCAGCCTGCTGCACCTGATGGCCACCGCTGTGCAGCCCACAGGCGGGCACCTGGAACTGTTCGGTGAACAGCCCTGGGCGATGCCTGCCAGGGCTCGCCAGCGCCTGCGTGGGCGTATTGGCTTGGTGCATCAGGCGCCGCCGCTGCCACCGCGCCAACGTGTGGTGACCGCCGTGCTGGCGGGGCGCCTGGGGCAATGGGGGCTGCTGCGTGGCTTGTTCAATCTGTTATACCCCACGGATCTGCCGGGTGCCCGTCAAGCGCTGGCCGAGCTGGGCCTGGCCGACAAATTGTTTGTGCAGTGCGGGCAGTTGTCCGGGGGCCAGTTGCAGCGAGTGGGCATTGCCCGAGCGTTATACCAGCGCCCGCAGCTGCTGTTGACCGACGAGCCGGTCTCGGCCATGGACCCGGTACTGGCTGACCACAGCCTGGCCTTGCTCAACCGCCATGCCCTGGCCAATGACGTGACCCTGGTGGCCAGCCTGCATTCGGTGGACTTGGCGTTGGCGCATTTTCCGCGGGTAATCGGTATTCGTGAGGGGCAGGTCGCGTTCGATTGCCCGGCCGAGGCAGTCACCCAGCAGTTGCTGGATGCGCTCTACGCCAACGAGCAGCTGGGCTCACCCGTACAACCCCAAGAATCGGCGCTGACGGTGCAGATTCCGCGATGCTGAGCGCCGATACTCGCGACCCGGCTGCATTACCCCGGTTGCTGGTGACCCTGCTGGTGTTGGCCGTGCTTTGGCCTGGCCTGCAACTGAGCGAGATCAACCCAGGGGTGTTGCTGCAGGCAGAAAACCGTCAGCAAATCGCCAGTTTCACCCGCGCTTTCTGGCCCCCGGCGCACAGTGCTGATTTTCTCGAGTTGCTATACCAGTCCACCTTGCAGACCCTTGCCGTGGCGACTGCCGGCATGGCCTTGGCCTTGCTGCTGGCAGTTCCCTGTAGCCTGCTGGCCAGCCGTGCGCTATCGCTGCGCGCTGCGTCACGCGGGGGCCGTGCGGGGCTGTGGTCGCGGCTGGTGCGCCTGCCTGTGCGCAGCTTGCTGATTTTTCTGCGCAGCGTGCCGGAGATCGTCTGGGCGTTGCTGTTCGTGCGGGCCGTGGGCCTTGGGCCTACGGCGGGGGTATTGGCGATCGCCATTACTTACAGCGGCATGTTGGGCAAAGTCTATGCAGAGATCTTCGAGTCGGTGGACCAGCGCCCGGCCCATGCTTTGCTACAGGGCGGCAGTGGTCGGTTGGCGGCGTTCTGTTACGGCATCTTGCCCAACGCCTCGGCAGAGGTGGTGTCCTATACCGTGTACCGCTGGGAGTGCGCCGTGCGCGCATCGGTGGTGATGGGCTTTGTCGGTGCAGGTGGCCTGGGGCAGCAGATCGACCTGTCGATGCGCATGTTCGCAGGCGGTGAGGTGGCGAGTATGTTGCTGGCGTTCCTCGGCCTGGTGCTGCTGGCGGACCTGCTCAGTCGCTTCCTGCGTGGGCGGCTGGCATGAGCCGGGTCGTGAATCTATTGGTGCTCGCCGCGATTGTGGCGGCAGTGGCAGCGTCGTTCGGCTACCTGGACCTGGACCTGCATGCGTTGGTGGGCGATGGCGGGCTCGGGCAGATGGGCGCATACGCTGCGCGCTTTATGCATCCGGATTTTTCCGGCGAACACCTGCGGGCAGTCGGGCGTGGTGCGCTGGAAACCCTGGCCATGTCGGGGATGGGCACCTTGCTGGCAATGCTGCTGGGCCTGTTGCTGGCCCTGCCGGCAGCGGGCCGTTTCGGCTGGCCGCTGCAATCCGTTGCGCGGCTGCTGCTCAATGCGCTGCGGGCGATTCCCGAACTGGTATGGGCGGCCTTGACGGTGCTGGCGGCGGGGCTAGGGCCCAACGCTGGCACCTTGGCTTTGGCGCTCCACACTACAGGGGTGCTGGGGCGACTGTTCGCCGAGGCACTGGAGAACGCACCGGCGGCACCCGCTGCGGCCATTCGCCTGCAGGGTAGCGGGCAGGTAGCGGCGTTCTGCTTTGGCACGTTGCCCAATTTGTGGCCGCAGTTACTGGCATACAGCCTTTACCGCTGGGAAAACAACATTCGCATGGCCAGCGTTTTGGGCTTCGTCGGCGCTGGGGGGCTGGGGCAGATGCTCTACACCACCCTGAGCCTGTTCCAGGAAGCCCAGGCCAGCACGGTGATCATGGCCATGTTGCTGCTGGTGCTGCTGGTCGATGCCTTGAGTGATGTGCTACGCCAGCGCTACGTGCGGGCTTGAGCGGGCTCAAGTCATGAAACCAACTCGCCACAGTGTGCTTCACGTTGCATCGACTCCAGGTTGCGCTCGATGGTCTCGCAGATGCTATCCATCTGGATCTGATGCTCGCTGGAGCGGAACGGGCTCTGCAGGTCGGTCCCGATTCGTTCGATGGCCAGCAGCATGAAGCCCACCACCGTCGATGCCAGCGGTGTGAACCAACCCAATGACTCCACCAGCCCCACCGGTACGATCAAGCAGAACAGGGTGATAAACAACCGCGGAAAATACACGTAAGGGTACGGCAATGGGGTATTGGCGATGCGCTCCATGCCGCCCTGGGCGTTGGACAGGTCAACCAGTGTCGATTCAAGGCGCGCCAGGCGGATGCTGTCGAGTCGGCCGGCTTGGTATTCCCGGGCCAGTAACCCTGCCGAGCCGCTGAGGATGTCGTTGGCGAAGTTGTTGGAGCGGTTGCGCCGTTCGAACTCACCCGGCGGGATGAATGCCATCAGCTCCTCTGGGCAGGCCTGCCCTTTGAGGTGCGAAGCCAGGCAGTTCACGTAGGCGATATGCCGACGCAGCAGCGTGGCTTTGACCGGGTTCGGGCTGCCGTCGGGGTCATCGATCAGCGTCAAGGTCTGGCGTGCGAAACTGCGCGAGCTGTTCACCAGCGCACCCCACAACGTCCGCGCTTCCCACCAGCGGTTATAGGCACTGCTGTTGCGAAAGCTCACCAGCACCACCAGCGCCGAACCCAGCAAGGTCAGCGGGATCAGTGGCAGGGTGAACTTGCTGTCGAGAAACAGCATGAAGTCGATGGTGACCAACACGTCCCACACCAGTAGCCAGACCAGCGACCAGCCGATGTAGCCGAAGGTCTTGACGATCAAGCGGTATTTGCGGGCGATGACGTCTTTCACGGGGCTGTCTCGAAAAGCCAGAGATGCAGGATGTGACGTCATTCGATGGCGTTGGTTCTGGGGGCAGGGCGCCACGCTGTTACTGAACGTGTTGTTTCATTTGGCCTAACCCCCGTGGCGTATCAAGGCTTATTCGCCACCGCGACAAAGCCTTTGATGGCCGCAGGCGCGCCCTGGGGCTTGCTCCTGTGAGCCAGATACTGGAAACGGCGCCATTCCTTGTCGATTTCGCTGTAGGACATGAAAACGCTGATCCGTTGCTTGTCGGCAAGGTCTGGCCGAGTGCGGGCATCTATCTGGTCTTTGGCGATGTACGCCACATTCATCCCGACCACATTGCCGTCGTCGGCGAACACCGGCCCACCGGACATGCCTTTGGTGATCGGGCCATCATGCACCGAGTAGAAGACGCTGCCTGGCGTACCGCTCAGACGCACCAGCGAGGCGAGGGTATGGCCTTTGCCCTGTACCGGCATCATCAAACTGTTGAAGCCGACCGCCGTCACCGATTCGCCTGGGACGAACTGGCGCCATTGGGGCACTTTATTGGCCTTGTGCTTGAAGAACACCACATCGCCCAACCCTTCGTGGACCACATTGCGAAGGAAAGGGGTGTGCTTGGCAGTGACGGCGTACTCTTCATTCCACTGGATGGCGGTCGCCATCAGCAGCATCGGCAGGGGGGCACCAGAGGTAACGACAAAAGCCTGATCGTAGACAGGATCGGAAACGTAAGCGGTCGGCATTCCATTGCACCCACTCAGCAGCGTCATTGCTGCTAGCCAAGGTGCGGTTTTGTTCATGGGGCACGCAGTAGTGGTGGATAAAGGCGCGACTATGGCTAAGTGCCACTACTGAGGCAATACTTTTGGCATATAACCGACGAATGACAGCTTATGGCCATTATCGGTGACCTGGCCAATTGATTGCTTGGATGCGCGGCGTGGGCGAGGTCAGCAGGTTGGCGCCAAAAGTGGCACGGGTGGGACCGAACGGCAGGCGAAAAAAAACCGACCCGAGGGTCGGTTTTTTCCGGATTTTGGTGCCCCGAGGGAGACTCGAACTCCCACTCCTTTCGAAAACGGATTTTGAATCCGCCGCGTCTACCAATTCCGCCATCAGGGCGTGTGGCGCGCAGTATAGAGACATGCCTTTGGTCGGTCAATCGGCTTTCATGGTCTATTTTCACACATTGGGCTAAACTTCCCGGCCCTGTCGAACCCGAACATCATCATGCGCGTCGCCGATTTTTCCTTCGAACTCCCTGATTCCCTGATCGCCCGCCATCCTCTGGCCGAGCGCCATGGCAGCCGTTTGCTGGTCCTCGATGGGCCGAGCGGTACGCTGGCACACAAGCAATTCCCGGATCTGCTCGACTATCTGCAGCCTGGTGACCTGATGGTGTTCAACAACACCCGGGTGATCCCGGCGCGGCTATTTGGGCAGAAAGCCTCCGGCGGCAAGCTGGAAGTGCTGGTCGAGCGCGTGCTCGACAGTCACCGAGTGCTGGCCCATGTGCGTGCCAGCAAGGCGCCCAAAGAGGGTGCGGTGATTCTCGTCGACGGTGGGGGCGAGGCCGAGATGGTCGCCCGCCACGATACGTTGTTCGAACTGCGCTTTACCGAAGAGGTGTTGCCGCTGCTCGATCGGGTCGGTCACATGCCGCTGCCGCCCTACATCGACCGCCCGGACGAAGGCGCGGATCGTGAGCGTTACCAGACTGTCTACGCCGAACGCGCCGGGGCCGTCGCAGCGCCAACTGCCGGCCTGCACTTCGATCAGGCGCTGCTGGAAAAGATCGCCGCCAAGGGCGTGGAGCGCGCGTTCGTCACGCTGCACGTGGGCGCAGGCACCTTCCAGCCGGTGCGCGTCGACAAGATCGAAGACCACCATATGCATAAAGAATGGCTCGAAGTGAGCCAGGATGTGGTCGACGCCATCGAGGCCTGCCGCGCCCGTGGCGGCCGTGTGATCGCTGTCGGCACCACCAGCGTGCGTTCGCTGGAAAGCGCGGCGCGCGACGGTGTGCTCAAGGCGTTCAGCGGCGACACCGACATCTTCATCTACCCAGGCCGCCCCTTCCATGTTGTCGATTGCCTGGTCACCAACTTCCACCTGCCGGAGTCCACGCTGCTGATGCTGGTCTCGGCCTTCGCCGGTTACCCCGAGACCATGGCTGCCTACGCGGCAGCGGTGGACAACGGTTACCGCTTCTTCAGTTACGGTGATGCCATGTTCATCACCCGCAATCCGGCGCCACGCGGCCCAGAGGATCAAGCATGAGTCGCACCTGTCGAATGTCGTTCGAACTGCTGGCTACCGACGGCAAGGCCCGTCGTGGCCGGTTGACCTTCCCCCGTGGCACGGTCGAAACCCCAGCCTTCATGCCAGTGGGTACCTATGGCACGGTCAAGGGCATGCTACCGCGTGACATCGAGGCCATCGGTGCCGAGATCATTCTGGGCAACACCTTCCACCTGTGGCTGCGCCCAGGCACCGAGGTGATCAAGAAGCACAACGGCCTGCACGACTTCATGCAATGGAAAGGCCCTATCCTGACCGACTCTGGCGGCTTCCAGGTGTTCAGCCTGGGTGCCATGCGCAAGATCAAGGAAGAGGGTGTAACCTTCGCCTCGCCGGTCGATGGCTCCAAAGTGTTCATGGGCCCGGAAGAGTCGATGCAGGTCCAGCGCGATCTGGGCTCGGACATCGTCATGATTTTCGACGAGTGCACGCCGTACCCGGCCGAGCATGATGTGGCGCGCACCTCCATGGAGCTGTCGCTGCGCTGGGCTCAGCGCTCGAAGAATGCTCATGGCGACAACACTGCCGCACTGTTTGGCATCGTCCAGGGCGGCATGTATCAGGACCTGCGCATGCGCTCGCTCGAAGCGCTGGAAAACATCGGCTTCGACGGCCTGGCCATCGGCGGGCTGTCGGTGGGCGAGCCCAAGCACGAAATGATCAAGGTGCTGGACTACCTGCCAGATCAGATGCCCGCTGACAAACCTCGTTACCTTATGGGAGTAGGCAAACCTGAAGATCTGGTTGAGGGTGTGCGCCGCGGCGTCGACATGTTCGACTGCGTGATGCCTACGCGCAATGCGCGCAACGGCCACCTGTTCGTCGATACAGGGGTGATCAAGATCCGTAACGCGTTCCATCGCCATGATGATTCGCCACTGGATCCGACCTGTGATTGCTACACCTGCACCAACTTCTCCCGTGCCTACCTCCATCATCTGGACAAGTGCGGCGAAATGCTGAGCAGCATGCTGAATACCATCCACAACTTGCGCCATTACCAGCGCTTGATGGCCGGTTTACGCGAGGCTATTCAACAGGGTAAATTGGCCGCCTTCGTCGACGCCTTCTACGCCAAGCGCGGGCTTGCTGTGCCGCCTTTGGCCTGACTGTTCGCAATTATTATTCGAAAATTACATTAGGAGTGCCCAATGAGCTTCTTGATCCCCGCCGCATACGCGGACGCTGCAGCACCCGCCGCTGGCCCCGCCGGTACCGGTTTCGAGTGGATTTTCCTGGTTGGTTTCCTGGTCATCTTCTACCTGATGATCTGGCGTCCACAGGCCAAGCGTGCCAAAGAGCAGAAGAACCTGCTGAGCAACTTGCAAAAGGGTGACGAAGTTGTCACCAACGGCGGCATCGCCGGCAAGATCGTCAAGGTTTCCGATGACTTCGTGGTACTGGAAGTTTCCGATACCGTCGAACTGAAGTTCCAGAAGGGTGCCATCGCGGCCACCCTGCCAAAAGGTACGCTCAAAGCTATCTGAGTTACCGGTTTCATTTTTCCAGTCGGGGCGCGCAAAGCGCCCCGCGTCTTGAACGGGCGGCGTGATGCTGAACAAATACCCTCTGTGGAAATACGCACTGATCCTGGTGGTACTGGCGATCGGTTTCATTTATTCCGCTCCCAACCTCTACCCGGACGATCCGGCGGTGCAGATCAGTGGTGCCAGCTCGGCGCTGCAGGTCAAGCAGGCCGACCTCGATCGCGTCAGCAAGGCGCTGAGCGATGCTGGCATCACCGTCAAGGGTGCCAGCCTGGGTGAGAAGGGCAGTGGGCTGATTCGCCTGAACAACCAGGAAGATCAACTGCCAGCCAAGGATGTTGTGCGCAAGGCGCTGGGCGATGACTACGTCGTGGCCTTGAACCTGGCTCAAACGACGCCGCAGTGGCTGCGTAACCTGGGCGCAAGCCCGATGAAGCTGGGCCTGGACCTGTCCGGTGGTGTGCACTTCCTGCTGGAAGTGGACATGGACAAGGCCATGACTGCCCGCATGAAAGTCTACGAAGGCGAGGTCAAGACCTTGCTGCGTAAAGAGCGCGTTCGCTACCGCAGCCTGCCGCCGCAAGATGGCGCTGTGATGCTGGGCTTCGCTGACGACGCCACCCGCGAACAGGCACGTGCCCTGATCCGCAAGAATTTCAATGATTTCGACCTGACCACCACCGAGCGCAATGACCTGGCGGTGCTGCGTCTGGCGCTGACCCAGGCGAAAGTCGCCGAGATCCGCGAGTACTCGATCAAGCAGAACCTCACCACCGTGCGCAATCGTGTGAACGAGCTGGGTGTGGCCGAGCCGCTGGTACAGCGTCAGGGTGCCAACCGCATCGTGGTCGAGCTGCCGGGCGTTCAGGACACTGCCGAAGCCAAGCGCATCCTCGGCAAGACCGCCAACCTGGAGTTCCGCTTTGGCGCCGAGCCTGGTGCTTCCAAGGCTACTACCGAGGTCTTCGAGTTCCGCGAAGGCAACCGCTCCGCTGCTGTGGAGCGTGGCCTGATCATCACGGGTGACCAGGTGACCGATGCCCAGGCGAGCTTCGACGAGCATGGTCGCCCACAGGTGAACATCCGTCTGGACGGTCACGGTGGCGAGCTGATGAGCCGCGCAACCCGCAGCAATGTGGGCCGCAGCATGGCGGTGATCTTCATCGAGCAGAAGCCGGTCACACGCTATGTCAAGCAGACCGTCGACGGCGTCGAGAAGGACGTTGCCGTTCAGAGCTTCCAGGAAGAGAAGAAGATCATCAGCCTGGCAACCATTCAGTCGCCACTGGGCAGCCAATTCCGTATCACCGGCCTCAATGGCCAGGGTGAGTCGTCGGAACTGGCCCTGCTGCTGCGTGCCGGTGGTCTGGCGGCGCCGATGTACTTCGCTGAGGAACGCACCATCGGCCCTAGCCTGGGTGCGGACAACATCACCAAGGGTATCGATGCGTCGCTGTGGGGGATGCTGTTCGTCTCGCTGTTCATCATCGCCATCTACCGCGGATTCGGTGTGCTGGCAACCATCGCCCTGGCAGGCAACATGGTGCTGTTGCTGGCGTTGATGTCGTTGCTCGGGGCCACGCTGACCCTGCCGGGTATCGCCGGTATCGTGTTGACGATGGGTATGGCGGTGGATGCCAACGTGCTGATCTTCTCGCGTATTCGCGAGGAGCTGGCAGCGGGCATGTCGGTGCAGCGGGCCATTCACGAAGGCTTCAACCGTGCTTACTCGGCGATTGTCGATGCCAACCTGACTACCCTGCTGGTGGGTGGCATTCTGTTCGCCATGGGTACCGGGCCAGTCAAAGGCTTCGCCGTCACCATGTCCCTCGGGATTTTCACATCGATGTTCACTGCCGTGATGGTAACTCGCGCCTTGGTCAACCTGACCTGCGGCGGGCGTGACATCAAGAAGCTGTGGGTTTGAGGGAGCTACGATGAAAACCATCAATTTCATGGGCGTGCGCAATGTCGCGTTCGGCATTACCGTGCTCCTCACCGTACTGGCGTTATTCAGCTGGTGGCAGAAGGGCCTGAACTTCGGCCTGGACTTCACCGGCGGTACGCTGATCGAGCTGACCTACGAGCGCCCGGCTGACCTGAAGGCGGTGCGCGCCGAGCTGGTCGACTCCGGCTTCCACGAGGCTGTGGTGCAGAGCTTTGGCGCCACCACCGACCTGCTGGTGCGTATGCCGGGCGATGACCCGCAGTTGGGTAACAAAGTGGCAGCTGCGCTACAGAAGATCGGTGGCGACAACCCAGCGACCATCAAGCGAGTCGAGTTCGTCGGCCCGCAGGTAGGTGAAGAGCTGCGCGATCAGGGTGGCCTCGGCATGCTGCTGGCCTTGGGCGGTATCCTCATCTACCTGGCATTCCGCTTCCAATGGAAGTTCGCCGTGGGTGCGATCATCTCGTTGATTCACGACGTGGTGGTCACCCTGGGCATTCTGTCGTTCTTCCAGATCACCTTCGACCTGACGGTACTGGCAGCGGTACTTGCCATCATCGGCTATTCGCTCAACGACACCATCGTGGTCTTCGACCGGGTGCGTGAAAACTTCCGTGTGATGCGCAAAGCGTCGTTGATCGAGAACATCAACGTCTCGACCACCCAGACCTTACTGCGCACCGTGGCAACCTCGGTCTCGACCTTGCTGGCCATCGCTGCGCTGCTGTTCTTTGGGGGCGATAACCTGTTCGGCTTCTCGCTGGCGCTGTTCATCGGCGTCATGGCAGGTACCTATTCATCGATCTACATCGCCAACGTGGTGCTGATCTGGCTGAACTTGAATAGCGAAGACCTGATTCCACCAGCGAAAACCGACGGTGTGGATGATCGTCCCTGACGATTAGTCTTACGCCGTTCGGCGACCCCAAAGGCGCGAGTGTTGAACTCGCGCCTTTTTTTTTGCTCCAAGGCAGGGAGAAAGCAGGTTGACTCCTGCAGGTACAACAGGAGGTTCATGTGAACAAATCAATGCTGGTAGGCGCTGTACTGGGTGCTGTCGGTGTAACCGCCGGAGGTGCTGTGGCCACCTACAGCTTGGTGAACAAAGGGCCTGAATATGCCCAGGTCACCGATGTGCAACCGATCAAGCAACAGATCAAGACACCGCGTGAGGTGTGCAAAGACGTGACCGTCACGCGCCAAGCGCCGGTCAAGGATCAGCACCAGATTGCTGGTACTGTGGTCGGTGCGCTCGCCGGTGGACTGCTGGGTAACCAGATTGGCGGCGGCACTGGCAAGAAGATCGCCACCGTGGCAGGTGCTGTCGGTGGTGGTTATGCGGGGAACAAGGTGCAGGAAGGCATGCAGCAGCGTGACACCTATACCACCACCCAAACGCGCTGCAACACCGTGCATGACGTCAGCGACAAGGTAGTCGGGTATAACGTCAAATACACGCTTGGCGACAAGGCGGGGCAGGTGAAGATGGATCACGAACCAGGCTCGACCATTCCTGTGGACAAGAATGGCAAGCTGATTCTCAGTGAAGCTGGGCAGTGACGGTCCTATTTGCGCTGGCCCCTGCAGCCTAAGCTTTGAGGTCTGCGTCGCGCTAGTTGGCCTCGGTTGACCTTTGATTGCGCTACCAATCTTCAGGCAAAAAGAAAGCACCCCATGGGGTGCTTTCTTTATGGCCGGCAATTGGCGCTTAGCGCTTCATGTGCTCTGGCAGGTGTGGCTGGATAGCGGTGAGTACGGCCTTGAAGCACTTGATGTTGCCCGCAACGATGTGGCCTTTGTCGAGGAAATCGTGGCCACCGTTGAAGTCGCTCACCAAGCCGCCGGCTTCCTGGATCAGCAACACGCCTGCTGCCATGTCCCACTCGGACAGGCCCGACTCCCAGAAGGCGTCGAAGCGGCCAGCGGCCACGTAGGCCAGGTCCAGTGCGGCGGAGCCTGCGCGGCGGATACCGGCAGTTTGGCCGGTCAGGGCGCGGAACATGCCCAGGTAGTTGTCCATGTCAGCCATTTGGTTGTCACGGAATGGGAAGCCGGTGCCCAGCAGGGCGCCTTCGAGGCTGGTGCGCGAGCTGACGCGCAGGCGGCGGCCATTGAGCTGGGCGCCACGGCCGCGGCTGGCGGTGAATTCTTCCTGGCGTACTGGGTCGACGACCACGGCGTGCTCGAGGCGGCCGCGGTATTTGCAGGCGATGCTGACAGCAAAGTGCGGAATGCCACGCAGGAAGTTGGTGGTGCCGTCCAGCGGGTCGATGACCCACAGGTAGTCCTTGCCTTCTTCGCCGGTGCCGGCGTGCAGGCCGGTTTCTTCACCTTGAATGGAGTGGTTCGGGTAGGCCTTGCGCAGGGCATTGACGATGCTCTGCTCGGCGGCGCGATCCACTTCGGAGACGTAGTCCTTGGCCTCTTTCTCGTCGACCTTGATGCTATCCAGGCGTTCGATGGAGCGGAAAATCAGTTCACTGGCGCTGCGAGCGGCGCGCAGGGCGATATTCAGCATAGGCTGCATGGGCGGGTCACCTGGAGATGTTAAAGAATAAAGCCGGACATTCTAGCAGAAAAGTTTGGCGGCAGAAGTGTCACATTTGCTTTCTTGGCGTTACGCTGGTCGGTTCTGTAAGATCGTTTCCCCCCAAACCTGCATCTGTGAGCACAACACCTTGCTGCAAAATATTCGTGTTGTTCTGGTCAATACCAGCCACCCCGGCAACATCGGCGGCGCTGCGCGTGCCATGAAAAACATGGGCTTGTCGCGTTTGGTGCTGGTGCAGCCAAAAGATTTTCCAGCTGATGAAGCCAGCGCGCGAGCTTCCGGAGCTGACGACATCCTGGCCAATGCCCAGGTGGTCGACAGCCTTGAGGATGCGCTGGTCGGTTGCAGCCTGGTCATGGGCACCAGCGCCCGGGAGCGGAGTATCCCCTGGCCGCTGATCGATCCGCGCGAGTGCGCGGTCAAGGCAGTGGAGCATTCCATGGCGGGTGAGTCCATCGCCCTGGTGTTCGGGCGTGAGCATGCCGGCCTGACCAACGACGAACTGCAGCGATGTCACTTCCATGTGCATATTCCCTCCAATCCAGACTTCAGCTCGTTGAACCTCGCTGCAGCGGTCCAGGTGCTTGCCTACGAGGTACGCATGGCCTGGCTGGGGGCCGAGGGCGGGGCCTTGAGCATCGAGAAGGCTGACGCCGGCGCTAGGCGCGGCAACGAACTGGCGACCATGGACGAAATGGAGCTGTTCTACGAACACCTGGAAAAAACCCTGGTGGACATCGGCTTCCTCGACCCGGCCAAGCCCAAACACCTGATGCCGCGCTTGCGCCGGTTGTATGGGCGTAGTTCGGTCGAGCGTACGGAAATAAGCATTTTGCGCGGCATCCTCACCGAGACCCAGAAAGTGGTCCGGGGCGAGCCGCATAAACGGAAGGACTGACAGATGTTCGAACGTCTGCGTGAAGATATCCAAAGCGTATTTCATCGTGATCCTGCAGCGCGCAACGCTTTCGAGGTGCTGACTTGCTACCCCGGCATGCATGCCATTTGGCTGCACCGCTTGGGTAATGCCCTGTGGAAGCGTGATTTCAAGTGGTTGGCACGCCTGGTGTCCAACTTCGGCCGCTGGCTGACCGGTATCGAAATCCATCCGGGCGCAACCATCGGTCGACGCTTCTTCATCGACCACGGCATGGGTATCGTCATCGGCGAAACCGCCGAAATCGGCGACGATGTCACGCTCTACCAGGGGGTGACCCTTGGTGGCACCAGCTGGAACAAAGGCAAGCGCCATCCAACCCTGGAGAACGGTGTGGTGGTAGGCGCAGGTGCCAAGGTGCTGGGCCCGTTCACCGTCGGGGCGGGCGCCAAGATTGGCTCCAACGCGGTGGTGACCAAGGCGGTGCCGGCCGGTGCAACGGCGGTGGGTATCCCTGGGCGGATCATCGTCAAGAGCGAGGACAGCGACATCGAGGCGCGGCGCAAGGCCATGGCCGAGAAAATCGGCTTCGATGCCTACGGCGTCAGCGGCGACATGCCGGACCCGGTGGCTCGCGCCATTGGCCAGATGCTCGACCATCTGCAGGCCGTCGACGAGCGCCTCGAAGGCATGTGCGGGGCCCTGACCAAAATGGGCAGCGACTATTGTGCCAAAGAGCTGCCCAAGCTCCCTGAAGACGACTTCATCCAACAAACCCAGGCCGCTGAGCGCGACACTCAGTCGCATTGATCGCGCCGCGTCCGCGCGGCTCTGACACATGGGGCGTGTGCTCGCGCCCCGTTGCTGCTACAATCGCGCCCGCCCTCCAGATGCAAGCCCGACTAAAGCACTAGGTCTAATAGTTGACTTAAATGCTCGGGAATCGCATACTTGCACACATCCCGTAACTCCCGTGGTACCCATTAGCCATGCGACTGACTACTAAAGGCCGATACGCCGTCACTGCCATGCTCGACCTGGCACTGCACGCGCAGCATGGGCCTGTGTCTTTGGCCGACATTTCCGAGCGCCAGGGCATTTCCCTTTCTTATCTGGAACAGCTGTTCGCCAAGCTGCGCCGCAGCAGCCTCGTTTCCAGCGTTCGCGGCCCTGGCGGCGGTTATCAGCTGTCGCGCGGCATGGAAACCATCCAGGTGGCCCAGGTCATCGATGCGGTCAACGAATCGGTCGATGCCACCCGTTGCCAGGGGCTTGGGGATTGCCATGCCGGTGACACCTGCCTGACCCACCACCTGTGGTGCGACCTCAGCCAGCAGATTCACGAATTCCTCAGCGGCATCAGCCTGGCCGACCTTGTCATGCGCCGTGAGGTGCAGGAAGTCGCTCAGCGCCAGGACCTGCGGCGAGTCGCAGGCCGTACCGCCCAGCTGGACAAGATTGAGACGTCTGCCGTCGACTGACCATTAGCCGCGACGAGCGACGCCACCGCCTGATAGGAGATACCCATGAAGTTGCCGATCTACCTCGATTATTCCGCTACCACGCCGGTCGACCCGCGTGTTGCCCAGAAAATGGCCGATTGCCTGCTGGTCGACGGCAACTTCGGTAACCCGGCTTCGCGTTCCCACGTGTTCGGCTGGAAGGCCGAAGAAGCGGTTGAGAACGGCCGTCGTCAGGTCGCCGAGCTGATCAATGCCGACCCGCGCGAAATCGTCTGGACCAGCGGTGCCACCGAGTCCGACAACCTCGCCATCAAAGGCGTGGCGCACTTCTATCAGAGCAAAGGCAAGCACATCATCACCTCCAAGATCGAGCACAAGGCGGTTCTGGACACCGCGCGCCAGCTCGAGCGTGAAGGTTTCGAAGTCACCTACCTGGAGCCGGGCGAAGACGGCATCATCACCCCGGCCATGGTCGAGGCGGTGCTGCGCGACGACACCATCCTGGTTTCGCTGATGCACGTGAACAACGAAGTCGGTTCGATCAATGATATTGCTGCCATCGGTGAACTGACCCGTTCGCGCGGCGTGCTGTTCCACGTCGACGCCGCTCAATCGGCCGGCAAGGTTGAAATCGACCTGCAGAAGCTGAAGGTCGACCTGATGTCGTTCTCCGCTCACAAGGCGTATGGCCCTAAAGGTATTGGCGCGCTGTACGTCAGCCGCAAGCCGCGGGTGCGTCTGGAAGCCATCATTCATGGTGGTGGCCATGAGCGCGGTATGCGTTCGGGCACGCTGCCAACCCACCAGATCGTCGGCATGGGCGAGGCGTTCGCCATCGCCAAGCAGGAAATGGCCGCCGAGAACGTGCGCATCAAGGCCCTGAGTGACCGTTTCTTCAAGCAGGTATCGGACCTTGAAGAGCTGTACGTCAACGGCAGCAAAACTGCACGCGTGCCGCACAATCTCAACCTGAGCTTCAACTATGTCGAGGGCGAGTCGCTGCTGATGTCGCTCAAGGACATCGCCGTATCCTCCGGTTCGGCCTGTACCTCCGCTTCGCTCGAGCCGTCCTATGTGCTGCGCGCGCTGGGCCGCAACGATGAGTTGGCGCACAGCTCGATCCGCTTCTCCTTCGGCCGCTTCACAACCGAGGAAGAAGTCGACTACGCCGCGCAGAAAGTCTGCGAGGCCGTTAACAAACTCCGTGAGTTGTCGCCGCTTTGGGACATGTACAAAGACGGCGTCGACATCTCCAAGATCGAGTGGGCCGCCCACTAAGCAGTCGCCGGCAAGAGCGGCTCCCTGATGAGGAAGGAATTGCACCATGGCATATAGTGAAAAGGTCATCGACCACTACGAAAACCCACGTAACGTCGGCAAGATGAATGCCGAGGACCCAGATGTCGGCACCGGCATGGTCGGCGCCCCGGCGTGCGGTGACGTGATGCGTCTGCAAATCAAGGTCAACGAGCAAGGCATCATCGAAGACGCCAAGTTCAAGACCTACGGCTGCGGTTCGGCCATCGCTTCCAGCTCTCTGGCCACCGAATGGATGAAGGGCAAAACGCTGGACGAAGCCGAAACCATCAAGAACACCCAGTTGGCGGAAGAGCTGGCGTTGCCGCCAGTGAAGATCCACTGCTCGGTACTCGCCGAAGATGCCATCAAGGCAGCCGTTCGCGACTACAAGCAGAAGAAAGGCTTGATCTAAGCCCGCCCGCAAGACTCAAGGAGTTCCGATGGCTATCAGCATGACAGAAGCCGCCGCCAACCACATTCGCCGTTCCCTCGATGGGCGTGGCAAAGGTGAGGGCATTCGCCTGGGCGTGCGCACCACCGGCTGCTCGGGCCTGGCCTACGTGCTGGAGTTCGTCGACGAGCTGGCCGCCGAAGACCAGGTGTTCGAGAACCACGGCGTCAAGGTGATCATTGATCCCAAGAGCCTGGTCTACTTGGACGGTACCGAGCTGGACTTCGTCAAGGAAGGTTTGAACGAAGGCTTCAAGTTCAACAATCCCAACGTGCGCGGTGAGTGTGGCTGCGGCGAAAGCTTCAACGTTTGAGGCTGGCCGTGGGTACTCCTTGTCACTTCGCTCTGTTCGACCTCCAGCCCTGCTTCCGTCTGGACCTCGATAAACTGGCCGTTCGCTATCGCGAACTGGCACGTGAGGTCCACCCGGATCGCTTCGCTGACGCCTCCGAGCGCGAGCAGCGGGCGGCGCTGGAAAAGTCTGCGGCCCTCAATGATGCCTATCAGACGCTGCGCAGCGCGCCGCGCCGTGCCCGTTACCTGCTGGCCATCGGTGGCCACGAAGTGCCCCAGGAGGTCACGGTCCACGACCCTGATTTTCTGATGCAGCAAATGCAGTGGCGCGAAGAGCTGGAAGAGCTGCAGGATGAAGCCGACCTCGACGGCGTGGCTGTGTTCAAGAAGCGCCTGAAGGCTGCTCAGGACACGCTGAACGAGGATTTCGCCGCCTGCTGGGATGTGCCTGCCGAGCGCGACAAGGCCGAGCGCCTGATGCGCCGCATGCAATTCCTGGACAAGCTCGCCCAAGAAGTGCGCCAACTCGAAGAGCGCCTCGACGACTAACCCGGTGGCGCCCGTGGCGACACCTAAGGTATTCAGATAAGCATGGCCCTACTGCAGATCGCCGAACCCGGTCAAAGCCCTCAGCCGCACCAGCGCCGCCTGGCGGTGGGTATCGACCTGGGTACCACCAATTCTCTGGTCGCTGCCGTGCGCAGCGGTCGCAGCGAGCCCCTGCCTGATGCGCAGGGCAACGTCATTCTGCCGTCAGCAGTGCGTTACCTGGCCGACCACAATGAAGTTGGCCTGGCAGCGCGTGAAGCGGCTTCCAGCGACCCGCTGAACACCGTGCTGTCGGTCAAGCGCCTGATGGGGCGAGGCCTGGCAGATGTAAAACAGCTCGGCGAGCAGCTGCCTTATCGCTTTGTCGGCGGCGAGTCGCACATGCCGTTCATCGACACTGTGCAGGGCCCGAAAAGCCCGGTTGAAGTCTCCGCCGACATTCTCAAGGTGCTGCGCGAGCGCGCCGAAGCCACCCTTGGCGGTGAGCTGGTGGGTGCAGTGATCACCGTGCCTGCCTATTTCGACGATGCCCAGCGCCAAGCCACCAAGGATGCTGCCCGTCTGGCTGGCCTTAACGTACTGCGCCTGCTCAACGAGCCAACTGCCGCTGCCGTGGCTTATGGGCTCGACCAGAATGCCGAGGGCCTGGTGGCCATTTATGATCTGGGTGGCGGTACTTTCGATATTTCCATCCTGCGCCTGACTGCGGGTGTATTCGAGGTGTTGGCCACAGGTGGCGATACGGCCCTGGGTGGCGACGATTTCGATCACGCCATCGCCGGCTGGATCATCGAGCAGGCGGGCCTCTCGGCCGACCTCGATCCGGCCACCCAACGCCAGCTGCTGCAAGCCGCGTGCGCTGCCAAAGAGGCCCTGACCGACGCCGATAGCGTCACTGTCAGCCATGGCGCCTGGCGCGGCGAGCTGAGCCGAGTGGCCTTCGAAGCCATGATCGAACCCCTGGTCGCCCGCAGCTTGAAAGCTTGCCGGCGCGCCGTGCGCGACAGCGGTGTCGAGCTGGACGAGGTGGGCGCCGTGGTCATGGTCGGTGGTTCGACCCGCGTGCCGCGAGTGCGTGAAGCCGTTGGTGCGCTGTTCGGGCGTACGCCGCTGACCTCCATCGACCCCGATCAGGTCGTCGCCATCGGCGCTGCCATTCAGGCCGACACCCTGGCCGGCAACCGCCGCGAAGGCGGCGAACTGCTGCTGCTCGATGTCATCCCGCTGTCACTTGGTCTCGAGACCATGGGCGGGCTGATGGAAAAGGTGATCCCGCGTAACACCACCATTCCAGTGGCGCGTGCCCAGGAATTCACCACCTATAAAGACGGCCAGTCGGCCATGATGATCCACGTGCTGCAGGGTGAGCGCGAGTTGATCAGCGACTGCCGCTCCCTGGCGCGCTTCGAGTTGCGCGGCATTCCGGCCATGGTCGCCGGCGCCGCGAAGATCCGCGTGACCTTCCAGGTCGACGCCGACGGCCTGCTCAGCGTGGCCGCCCGCGAACTGGGTTCGGGGGTTGAGGCCAGCATTCAGGTGAAGCCGTCCTACGGCCTGACCGACGGCGAGATCGCCCGCATGCTCAAGGATTCCTTCGAGCACGCAGGCTCCGACAAGCAGGCGCGCCAGTTGCGCGAGCACCAGGTCGACGGTGAGCGCCTGCTCGAAGCGGTGCAGGGCGCCCTGGATGCCGACGGTGAACGCTTGCTCAGCGAAGATGAGCGGGTGGCCATCGAGTACCAGATGCAAGAATTGCGTGATTTGCTCAACGGCACCGATGGCCCCGCCATCGAGCAGCAGACCAAGCGTCTGTCGCAGGTGACCGATGCTTTTGCCGCCCGTCGCCTTGATTCGACGGTCAAAGCCGCACTGGCCGGGCGCAACCTGAATGAGATCGAGGAGTAACCGATGCCCCAGGTGATTTTCCTGCCGCACGAGAAGTTCTGCCCGCAAGGGCTGGTGGTTGAAGTGGAGCCAGGCACCAACATTCTGGAGCTGGCCCACGAGCACCACATCGAGATGGAGAGCGCGTGCGGTGGTGTGTGCGCGTGCACCACTTGTCATTGCATCGTGCGTGAAGGCTTCGACTCGCTCGAGGAGGCCGACGAGCTGGAAGAAGACATGCTGGACAAGGCATGGGGCCTGGAGGCGCAATCGCGTCTGGCCTGCCAGGTTATCGTCGGTGACGAGGACCTCACCATCGAGATTCCGAAATATTCGCTCAACCACGCTGCCGAAGCACCGCACTGAGATTTGCCCCATGAGCCTGAAATGGATTGATGTACTTGAGATCGCCATCCAGCTTGCAGAAAGCAAGCCGGAAGTCGATCCTAGATATGTGAATTTCGTCGATCTGCACCGTTGGGTGCTGGCGCTGCCGGAGTTCAGCGACGATCCGTCACGAGGCGGTGAAAAAGTGCTCGAGGCCATCCAGGCGGCCTGGATTGACGAAGCCGACTAAGCGTGACGCTGCAGGTTAGGCAATCCCCTGGAACCCGCGTATAATTCGCGGGTTTAATTTTTCGTAACACTCATATTCTGGAGTTTTCCATGGCTGTTCAACGTACTTTCTCGATCATCAAGCCGGACGCCGTTGCCAAGAACGTTATCGGCAAGATCACCACCCGCTTCGAAGAAGCCGGCCTGAAAATCGTTGCCTCGAAAATCAAGCAACTGTCCAAAGCCGAAGCCGAAGGCTTCTACGCCGAGCACAGCGCTCGTGGCTTCTTCGGTGACCTGGTTGCTTTCATGACTTCCGGTCCGGTCGTCGTTCAGGTTCTGGAAGGCGAAAACGCCATCGCTCTGAACCGTGAGCTGATGGGCGCTACCAACCCTAAAGAAGCTGCTCCAGGCACCATCCGCGCTGACTTCGCTGAGTCGATCGACGCCAACGCCGTTCACGGTTCGGACTCCGAAGCTGCTGCTGCCCGCGAAATCGCTTACTTCTTCGCTGCTACCGAGGTAACCACTCGCTAAGCGAAAGCTTAAGGGTGAAGGTGAATCCATGACGACATCTACCGGCAAAATCAACCTGTTGGGGCTGACCCTGCAGGAAATGGAACAGTTCTTCGACTCGATCGGGGAGAAGCGCTTTCGCGCCGGGCAGGTGATGAAGTGGATTCACCATTTTGGCGTCGACGATTTCGCCGCCATGACCAATGTCGGCAAGGTCTTGCGCGAAAAACTCGAGGCCGTTGCCGAGATTCGCGGCCCGGAAGTGGTCAGTGAAGACATTTCCGCAGACGGTACCCGTAAGTGGGTGATCCGCGTTGCCTCCGGCAGCTGCGTCGAAACCGTCTACATCCCTACCGACGACCGCGGCACGCTCTGCGTATCGTCCCAAGCCGGCTGCGCCCTGGACTGCAGTTTCTGCTCCACCGGCAAGCAAGGCTTCAACAGCAACCTCACCGCCGCCGAAGTGATCGGGCAGGTGTGGCTTGCGAACAAATCTTTTGGGACCGTCCCTGCCAAGATCGACCGCGCCATTACCAACGTGGTCATGATGGGCATGGGCGAGCCTCTGCTGAACTTCGACAATGTCATCGCCGCCATGAAGATCATGATGGAAGATCTGGGCTATGGCATTTCCAAGCGCCGCGTCACCCTGTCCACCTCGGGCGTGGTGCCGATGATCGACGAACTGGCCAAGCACATCGACGTGTCGCTGGCCTTGTCGCTGCACGCACCCAACGACGAACTGCGCAACCAGCTGGTGCCGATCAATAAAAAGTATCCACTGAAGATGCTGCTTGAGTCGTGCATGGGTTATATGTCGACCCTTGGCGGCAAGCGTGTGCTGACCATCGAGTACACCTTGCTCAAGGACGTCAACGACCAGCCTGAGCATGCGGCGCAAATGATCGAATTGCTGCGCGACGTACCGTGCAAGATCAACCTGATCCCGTTCAACCCGTTCCCTCATTCGGGTTACGAGCGGCCGAGCAACAATGCTATCCGCCGCTTCCAGGACCTGCTGCACCATGGTGGCTTCAACGTCACCACCCGTACCACCCGCGGCGACGATATCGACGCGGCCTGTGGTCAATTGGTCGGTCAGGTCAACGACCGTACCCGCCGCAGCGAGCGCTATATCGCTGTCCGCCAGCTGTCCGCTGACGCTGAGCAGCCAGTCAGCGGCGTGCGCCACTGAGCCTGGCTTTGTCATGAGCTTGCGCGCCGCGCTGTCGATCCTTGCGCTATCGCTGCTGGCCGGCTGCGTGTCCGGCGGAGCAAGCGACCCCCTTGCCAATCGGCAAGGGCGGCTGGAGGCAGGCCGTGCGTACACGCAGCTTGGCCTGGGGTATCTGCAACAAGGTTTGACCCAGCAGGCCAAGGCGCCTCTTGGCAAAGCCCTGGCCCTCAATGCAGGTGACGCCGATGCCCATGCGGCCCTGGCCCTGGTGTTCCAGGCCGAGGCGGAGCCTGCCCTGGCCGAGGCGGAGCCTGCCCTGGCCGAGGCGCATTTCAAAAAAGCGCTACTGTCGCGCCCTGGCGATACGCGAATTCGCAACAATTACGGCAGTTTCCTATATGCTCAGCAACGTTTTGCCCAAGCCGAGCAGATGTTTCGCCTGGCCAGTGCCGATACCCTGTATCCTGAACGCTCGCGCGTGTACGAGAACCTTGGCCTCACGGCTCTGAAGCTCGACGATCGCGACCAGGCACATGCGTATCTGACCAAGGCCCTGCAACTCGACCGACGCCAGCCCAGAGCGTTATTGGAAATGGCTGAGTTGTCCTACGAAAACAGGCATTATGTGCCGGCCCGTGAATACTACGATCGTTTCAGCCAGTTGAGCGATCACACCGCCCGTAGCCTGCTGCTGGGCAGCCGCCTTGCCCGTGTGTTCGACGAGCAAGGTACCCTGGCCGATCTTGGCCAGCAATTACAACGACTTTATCCCGGTACGCCGGAATATCAGCAATACCTGTCGGAGCAACGATGAAAGCCGCGCATCCCGAAGTAGCAGCAGCGACTGGCCAGAACCCCGGTGAATTGTTGCGCCAGGCCCGCGAGAAACGGGAGTGGTCGCAAGCCGAGGTGGCCCGCAAGCTGAACCTCACCGTCAGTTCCTTGAATCACCTGGAAACCGGCGCCTTCGACAAGCTGCCAGGGCACACCTTTGCCCGAGGTTACATCCGCGCCTACGCCAAACTGATGGAGATGGATCAGGCACCTCTGGTCGAAGCCTTCGATCAGTACACCGGCACCCATGCCAAAGGCAGTGACGTGCACTCGCTCGGCCGTATCGAAGAACCGATGCGTTTGTCGCATAACATCATGCGCGGCGTGACCTTGCTGCTGTTGGTCGCGGTGGTGGGTGGCAGTTTCATCTGGTGGCAGGACAAGGGCAGCCTCAAAGGCAAGGACCTGGCGAAAATTGCCCTCGAACATGTCGAAGTCGAAAGCGCCGACGGTACCACGCAGATCCACCCGCTGGATGAGCCTGAAGACCAGGCCGTGACGGCGGGTCAGCAGCCTGAGAGTGCGCCACTGGCGCTGCAGCAGGCGCCAACCGACGCGGTTACCCAGCCCTCCAGCGAAGTTGCCCCGGCTGAGTCTGCCCCGGCTTCGGCTGCGGGTTCGGCTGCAGTGCAGCAGGCACCGGCCACCACCGTCGCCCCCGCAGCCCCAGCCGTCCCAGCGGCCAGCGCCCCGGCAACTGCCGAGCCTGCTGCCCCGGCGGCTGTACCGGCCGGTAGCGCCAAGGTCGCAATCCAGTTCACCGCCGATTGCTGGACTCAAGTGTCCGATGGCAATGGCAAGGTGCTGTTCAGCGCCATCAAGCGCAAGGGGGACAACCTCGAACTGACCGGCAAGCCGCCATTTGCGGTACGTCTGGGCTTTGCCCGGGGCGCCCAGGTCAGCTACAACGGCCAGCCGGTCGATGTTGCCCCGTTCACCAGTGGCGAAACCGCTCGCCTGAAGTTGGGACAGTAAAGTCATGCACGGCGAATCTCCGATCAAACGTCGCGAATCCCGCAAAATCTGGGTCGGCAATGTGCCGGTGGGTGGCGATGCCCCCATCGCGGTGCAGAGCATGACCAACACCGACACCAACGATGTGCTGGCCACCGTGGCGCAGATCCAGCGCCTGGTCGATGCCGGCGTCGATATCGTGCGAGTGTCGGTACCGGACATGGACGCCGCCGAAGCGTTCGGCAAGATCAAGCAGCTGGTCACCGTGCCGCTGGTTGCCGACATTCATTTCGACTACAAGATCGCCCTGCGCGTGGCTGAGCTTGGCGTCGATTGCCTGCGCATCAACCCCGGCAACATTGGCCGCGAAGACCGCGTGCGCGCGGTGGTCGATGCTGCGCGCGACCGTGGTATTCCAATCCGCATCGGCGTCAATGCAGGCTCCCTGGAAAAGGACCTGCAGAAGAAGTACGGCGAGCCGACCCCAGCTGCATTGGTGGAGTCGGCCCTGCGTCATGTCGAACATCTGGACCGCCTGGATTTCCAGGACTTCAAGGTCAGCGTCAAGGCTTCGGATGTGTTCATGGCCGTGGAGGCCTATCGCCTGCTCGCCAAGCAGATCATTCAACCGCTGCACCTGGGTATCACCGAAGCCGGTGGCCTGCGTTCGGGGACGGTGAAATCCGCTGTCGGCCTCGGTATGCTGCTGGCCGAAGGCATTGGCGATACCATCCGCATCTCGCTGGCGGCTGACCCTGTCGAAGAAGTGAAAGTTGGCTACGACATCCTCAAGTCTTTGCACCTGCGTTCGCGTGGCATCAACTTCATCGCCTGCCCGAGCTGTTCGCGGCAGAACTTCGATGTGGTCAAGACCATGAACGAGCTGGAAGGGCGCCTCGAGGACTTGCTGGTCCCGCTGGATGTGGCGGTGATCGGTTGCGTGGTCAACGGGCCGGGTGAAGCCAAGGAGTCCCACGTGGGGTTGACCGGTGGCACGCCTAACCTTGTGTATATCGACGGCAAGCCAGCACAGAAGCTGACCAATGACAACCTGGTCGATGAGCTGGAGAAGCTCATCCGCCAGAAAGCGGCCGAAAAGGTCGAGGCTGACGCGGCACTGATCGCCCGTAGCTGACACATAGATTCGTAAGGACTTTTCGTGAGCAAATCGCTGCAAGCCATTCGTGGCATGAACGACATCCTGCCAGAGCAGTCGCCGCTCTGGCGCTACTTCGAAGGTACCGTTGCCGGGCTGCTGGATACCTATGGGTACAGCCAGATCCGCACGCCGATCGTCGAGTTCACCGAGCTGTTCAAGCGCTCGATCGGTGAAGTCACCGACATCGTCGAAAAAGAGATGTATACCTTCGAAGACCGTAACGGCGATTCGCTCACCCTGCGCCCAGAAGGCACCGCCGCTTGCGTGCGCGCTGTACTGGAGCACGGCATAACCGGCAATGGCCAGGTGCAGAAGCTCTGGTACATCGGCCAGATGTTCCGCCATGAGCGCCCGCAAAAAGGCCGTTATCGCCAGTTCCACCAGATTGGCGTGGAGGTATTCAACCTCGACGGCCCGGACATCGACGCCGAACTGATCATGCTGACCTGGCGCCTATGGGGCCTGCTGGGCATCCAGGATGCCGTCAAGCTGGAGCTCAACAGCCTGGGCACCAGCGAAGCCCGTGCCCGCTACCGTGACGCCCTGGTCGAATTCCTCAGCGCACGCCTTGAGCAGCTCGACGAAGACAGTCAGCGCCGCCTCAAGAGCAACCCGCTGCGAATTCTCGACAGCAAGGACCAAGGCACCCAGGCGGTGCTGGTCGGCGCCCCGAAGCTGGAAGATTACCTGGACGAAGACTCCCGCACGCACTTCGAGGGCCTCAAGGCTCGCCTGGATGCCGCCGGCATTCCGTTCGTGATCAATACCAAGCTGGTACGTGGCCTGGACTATTACAGCAAGACCGTGTTCGAGTGGGTCACCGACAAGCTCGGAGCTCAAGGCACTGTATGCGCAGGTGGCCGTTATGATGGCCTGGTCGAGCAGATGGGCGGCAAGCCTACCACTGGTGTAGGTTTCGCCATGGGTATCGAACGCCTGATCCTGCTGCTGGAAACCCTCGGCAAGGTGCCTGAATCGATCAGTCGTACCATCGACGTCTACCTGTGCGCCTTTGGCGACCAGGCGGAGTTGGCCGCTCTGCGTGTTTCCGAGGGCCTGCGTGATCGCTTGCCGGGCCTGCGCCTGGCAGTCAACGCCGGGGGCGGCAGCTTCAAGAGTCAATTCAAGAAAGCCGACAAGAGCGGCGCCCTGTTCGCCCTGATTCTCGGCGACGATGAGCTGGCCAAGCAGGAAGTTGGCATCAAGCCCCTGCGTGGTCAGGGCGAACAACAAAACATTGCCTGGGATGCTCTGGCTGAGCACCTGGAAACCGCGATCGCCCAGGCGTAACGCGGTTCAACAAGCGAATAGGCGAAAAGGAGTATTGGGGTGTCGAGTACCGATGATGAACTGGCCGGAGTCAAGGACTGGTGGAGCCGCAACGGCAAGCCGCTGCTGACCGGTGCCCTGCTGGCTGGCGTGGTGGTGTTGGGCTGGAATACCTGGCACAAGTACCAGAGCAACCAGGCGCAAGGTGCTTCGCAGCTGTATCAGGCCCTGCTAGAAACCAGCCTGACGCCGACCGGCCAGCCTGATGCGACCAAGGTTGCGGAACTGGCCGGCAAGCTCAAGAGCGAGTTCGGCGGTACCGCGTACGCTCAGTACGGCAGCCTGTTCGTGGCCAAGGTTGCGGTCGAAACTGGCAAGCTCGACGACGCTGCTGCCGAGCTGAAAAGCGTGCTGGACAAGCCTGCCGACGTCACCCTGGGTGAGATCTCGCGCCAGCGCTTGGCCCGTGTGCTCGCCGCGCAGAACAAGGCCGAAGAGGCCCTCAAGCTGCTCGATGGTGACACTGAAAAAGCGTTTCTGGCCAGCCGTGAAGAGTTGAAGGGAGACCTGCTGGTGCAATTGGGGCGCGGTGACGATGCCCACAGTGCCTACGAAAAAGCCAAGGCCGCGCTGTCTGATGAAGCAGCGGTCGGTGGCCTGCAACTGAAGCTGGATGACTTGGCCAAAGGGGATGCGTAAGTGATCGGTTGGAAACAAGCAGCAGTGCTGACCCTGGCCGTGCTGGCCGCAGGTTGCAGCAGCAACAGCAAAAAGGAACTGCCTCCGGCCGAACTGACCAAGTTCACCGAAGAAGTGGCGTTGAAAAAACTGTGGAGCCGTTCGATCGGTGACGGTCAGGGTGAAACTTACAACACGCTGGTTCCCGCGATCGAGAACGACCGCATCTATGCCTCCGATGTCAACGGCGAAGTGTTCGCCCTCGACCGCCTCACTGGCGACGTGGTATGGAAAAAGGACCTGGAAAAGCCAGTTTCCGGCGCTGTTGGTGTCGGTTATGGCCTGGTCATGCTCGGCACCCTCAAGGGTGAGGTGATCGCGCTGGATTCCAGCACGGGTGAGGAGCGCTGGAAGGCGCGCGTCACCAGTGAAGTGCTCGCGCCGCCGGCCAACAACGGTGACGTGGTAGTGGTGCAAACCCAGGACGATCGCTTGATTGGCCTGGATGCCGCCACTGGCGACCGCCGCTGGATCTACGAGAGCACCCCGGCCGTGTTGACCCTGCGTGGCACCGGTGCACCGATCGCTACCAACCGCCTGGCGGTGGCTGGCCTGTCCACCGGTAAAGTGGTTGCGGTTGACATCAACAACGGCGTGCCGGTGTGGGAAAGCCGCGTGGCCGTGCCACAGGGCCGTTCCGAACTGGACCGTGTGGTGGATATCGACGGCGGCCTGCTGCTGTCCGGTGGTACCCTGTACGTCAGCACCTACCAGGGCCGCGTCGCGGGCCTGGACCTGGAAAGCGGCCGTGTGCTGTGGCAGCGCGATGCTTCCAGCTACGTGGGCGTTGCCCAGGGTTACGGTAACGTCTATGTCAGCGAAGCCAGCGGTACTGTCGAGAGTGTTGACGAACGTTCTTCCAGCGCGCTGTGGAGCAACGATTCGATGGCCCGTCGCCAGTTGAGCGCGCCAGAGGTGTTCTCAAGCTACGTGGCGGTGGGTGACTTCGAAGGTTACCTGCACCTGCTGAGCCAGGTCGATGGCCGTTTCGTCGGCCGTGAGCGGATCGACAGCGATGGTGTGCGCGCTCGTCCACTTGTGGTCGGCGACACCATCTACGTCTTTGGCAATAGCGGTAAGCTCGAGGCACTGACCGTTCGCTGAAGCTATGCTTGGAGCCCTGGTGGGCTTCAGGCCGCGGCGCAGGATACGCCGCCCGAACTCCGGCCGCTGCCTTGCAGCGGCCTTTGCATTTTCAAGAATTCAAGAGTGGAGAGCCGCATGGTTCCCGTAATCGCCCTGGTGGGCCGCCCGAACGTCGGCAAGTCCACCATGTTCAACCGCCTGACCAAGACCCGCGATGCCATCGTCGGTGACTTGTCGGGCCTGACCCGTGACCGCCAGTACGGTGATGCCTCCTGGCAGGGTCGTTCCTTCATCCTGATCGACACCGGCGGTATTACCGGTGACGAAGTGGGCATGGACGAGAAGATGGCCGAGCAGTCGCTGATGGCCATCGAAGAAGCTGACTATGTATTGTTTCTGGTTGACGCCCGCGCCGGCATGACCGCCGCGGATCAGATGATTGCCGAGCACCTGCGCAAGCGCAACAAAGAGGCAATTCTGGTCGCCAACAAAATCGACAACATCGATGCCGATGTGGCGCGCGCAGAGTTCTCGCCGCTGGGCATGGGCAACGCCATCCCGGTGGCTGGCTCCCAGGGCCGGGGTATCAACGCGTTGATGGAAGCTGTGCTCGGCCACATCCCGCGTGACCAGGTCGAGGAAGCCCTGGACGCTGAGGTCGCCGAGGGCGAGGAAGCTGTCCGCATCCCTGGCCCGAGCGAGAAAGATGGCATCAAGATCGCCATCATCGGCCGCCCGAACGTGGGCAAGTCGACCCTCGTCAACCGCATGCTTGGGGAAGAGCGGGTGGTGGTCTACGACCAGCCAGGTACCACCCGTGACAGTATCTATATCCCGTTCGAGCGTGATGGCGAAAAGTACACCTTCATCGACACCGCGGGTGTGCGTAAGCGCGGCAAGATCCACGAGGAAGTCGAAAAGTTCTCGGTGGTCAAAACCCTGCAGGCGATCAAGGACGCCAACGTCGTGATCTTCGTCATGGACGCCCGCGAAGGTGTGGTGGACCATGACCTGAACCTGCTGGGCTTCGCCCTCGAAGCCGGCCGCGCCATCGTCATCGCGCTGAACAAGTGGGACGGCATGGAGCCGGGCGAGCGCGACTACGTCAAGACCGAATTGGAGCGTCGGCTGTTCTTCGTCGACTTCGCCGACATTCACTTCATCTCAGCCCTGCATGGCACCGGCGTGGGCAACCTGTACAAGTCGGTACAGGCCGCGTTCAAGTCTGCGGTCACCCGCTGGCCGACCAGCCGCCTGACACAGATCCTCGAAGACGCGGTAAGCGAGCACCAGCCGCCGTTGGTCAACGGTCGCCGTATCAAGCTGCGTTATGCCCACCTCGGCGGCGCCAACCCACCGCTGATCGTGATCCACGGCAACCAGACCGAGAAGATTCCCAAGTCTTACTCGCGCTACTTGGAAAATACCTACCGCCGTGTGCTCAAGTTGGTCGGTACCCCGATCCGCATCGAGTACAAAGGTGGTGAAAACCCCTATGAGGGCAAGAAAAATACCCTCACCGATCGCCAGGTCAACAAGAAGCGCCGCTTGATGTCCCACCACAAGAAGGCCGAGAAAAAGCGCCGCGACAAGCGCTGATTCTGCTTCGCGGCTAAAGCCGCTCCTACGACGGGGTGCCGATGCTGATTTACGCATCACCTGTAGGAGCGGGTTTACCCGCGAAATTGCCCTTTGATCCAGAGCAATCCTGTTATTGTTTCAACCTTTTTCCTGACCACGCGATCCGCTATGCTCGGACTCCACCCGTGCCGGATACACCCCAGGAAAGAGGGCTCCATGATCCGCAGCAAACTGCCGAATGTCGGCACGACCATCTTCACCACCATGTCTGAGCTGGCCGCGCAAACCGGCGCGCTCAACCTGTCCCAGGGTTTTCCCGACTTCAACGGCCCGCAAGCGCTGCTCGATGCGGTCGGTCGGCATGTGTCCGCCGGTCACAATCAGTATTGCCCGATGACTGGCCTGCCGGCCCTGCGTCAGCAGGTGGCCGCCAAAGTCGCCAGGTTGTATGGCGCCATGGTGGATGCTGACCATGAAGTGACCATCACCCCTGGCGCCACGGAAGCGATCTTCTGCGCCATCCAGGCAGTGGTTCACCCAGGTGACGAGGTGATCGTCTTCGACCCCTGTTACGACAGTTACGAGCCGTCGGTTGAACTGGCAGGCGGGCGCTGTGTGCATGTGCAGCTCAGTGACGGCGACTTCCGCATCGATTGGCAGGCGTTCAGCGATGCTTTAAGCCCCCGTACGCGCATGGTCGTCCTCAATTCGCCGCACAACCCTAGTGGTGCATTGATCAGCCGTGAGGACCTCGAGCAACTGGCGCAACTGATCACAGGCCGCGATATCTACCTGGTCAGCGACGAAGTTTACGAACACCTGGTCTACGATGGCGTGCGCCATGCCAGTGTGCTGGCCCATGAACAGTTGTACCAACGCGCCTTCGTCATCAGCTCGTTCGGCAAGACCTACCACGTCACCGGCTGGAAAACCGGCTATGTGATCGCGCCACCGGCCTTGACCGCCGAATTGCGCAAGGTGCACCAGTACGTCAATTTCTGCGGTGTTACACCACTGCAGTGTGCCTTGGCCGACTTCATGGCCGAGCACCCGGAGCACATCGATGAGCTGCCGGGGTTTTACCAAGCCAAGCGCGATTTGTTCTGCGGCCTGCTCGAAGGCTCGCGTTTGCGGTTTACCCCTACCGCGGGTACTTACTTCCAGTTGGTGGACTATTCGCAAATTCGCCCGGACCTGAACGATGTCGACATGGCCATGTGGCTCACCCGCGAGCACGGTGTGGCGACCATTCCGGTCTCGGTATTCTACCAGCAACCTGTCCCCGAGCAACGCCTGGTGCGCCTGTGCTTTGCCAAACGTGAGGAGACGCTGCGCCAGGCAGCGGAAAAACTATGCGCGATCTGAGTGCACTGCCTAACCTGAAAATCGCCCTGGTGCAGACCGCCCTGGCCTGGCACGACCGTGAAGCCAACTATGCGCATTTCGAGGTGCTGCTGGATCAGGCGCGCGGTGCCGACCTGGTGGTACTGCCGGAAATGTTCACCACAGGGTTTTCCATGCAGTCGCAAACCTTGTGTGAGCCTGAAAACGGCCCAACCTACAAGTGGCTCAAGGCCCAGGCCAAGCGCATCGATGCGGTGGTCACCGGCAGCGTGATCATCCAGGCTGCCGACGGTAGTCACCGTAACCGTTTGTTGTGGGCGCGCCCGGATGGCGAGGTGCTGCATTACGATAAACGTCACCTGTTCCGCATGGCCGGCGAGCACAAGCACTACACCCCAGGTGAGCGTCAGGTGCAGTTCGAGCTCAAGGGGTGGCGGGTGCGTCCGCTGATCTGCTATGACCTGCGTTTCCCGGTATGGAGCCGTGATGCTCAGGACACCGACCTGCTGCTGTACACCGCCAATTGGCCTGCGGCACGGCGCCTGCACTGGAACCGGCTGCTGCCGGCGCGGGGCATCGAGAACCTGTGCTATGTAGCAGCGGTGAACCGCGTGGGCACCGATGGCAAAGGCTTTGCCTATTCCGGCGACAGCCAGGTGCTGGACTTCCAGGGCGAGAGCCTGCTCAGTGCGGGGGAAGCGGACGGGGTGTTCACAGCGGTGTTGAGCGCGGCGGAGCTGGCGGCCTACCGCACCAAATTTCCGGCCAACCTGGATGCCGATACCTACGAAATCCACTGAAGCAGAACCGGCCTCTTCGCGGGTTTAATAGTGAAGAGGCCGGACTTGGTTACATCATTTTTCGGTTAGTACACGTCCCGCCGATAACGCCCATCTTCTATCAGCTGCTGCACAGTCGCTTCTCCAAGGATGCCCTTGAGCGCTGCGTCCACCCCTGCCGCCATGCCTTGCAGGCTGCCGCAGACATACACACAAGCCCCGTCTAGCACCCATTGCTTCAAGGTCTCGGCCTGCTGCAGCAACACATCCTGCACATACACCTTTTCGGCCTGATCACGTGAAAAGGCAAGGTCCAGCCGTGCCAGGTCGCCGCTGGCGAGCCAGCCCTGCAGTTCTGCGCCACACAGCAGGTCATGGGCGCGGTTGCGCTCACCGAACAGTAACCAGTTGCGCTGCTCGCCAGCATTGACCCGCGCTCGCATCAAGCTGCGCAGGCCTGCCAGCCCCGTGCCGTTGCCGATCAGGATCATCGGTGCAGGAGCCTGGGGCAGGTGGAAGCTGCTATTGCGGCGCAAGCGCAGGCTTAGGGTGCCATCAAGCGGCAGGTATTCGGTCAGCCAGCCCGAGCCCAGGCCGAGATGGCCGTGCGCATTACGCTCCTGGCGCACGATCAGCTCCAGCACCCCATCACTGGCGATGGAGGCGATGGAGTATTCGCGGGTGCCGATCGGTACCAGGGCATCAACCAGGGCCTGCGGGTGCAGGCCAAGCAGATGGTCGCGACGGCTCGGCAGCTGGCGGCCAGCCAGGGCCTGGCTCAGGGTTGTGTGCAAGCCTTCGACCTGCACGCTGACATTGGCGTCCTGCGCCATGCCATGCACAAATGCATCAATCCGGGCGCGCCCATTGAGCGGCAGGATTTCAACCAGGTCACCGGCTTCCCAACTGGCCGGTTGCTCTGGCCGCAGGCCTAGCAGGTAGACCGGTTGGCCTTGGCTGCCGGGGTTGAGCTGCTCGCGCCTGACCAGGGTCCAGTTGCCGAAACTCGGCGGCTGCCAGGCGCTGACAGGTTGAACACCGGTCAGTTGCGCCAGCTGCTGCTGCCAGAGCTGCACAGCGGCCTGGTCGGCATTGTCCACTTCCACTGGGCCGAAAGCGCTGCTGGCGCCCCGATCACTCAACCAAGCCTGCAGGCGTCGGGCGAAACCACAGAAATGTGGATACTGCCGATCCCCCAAGGCGAGTAGGGCGTAGTTGAGGTGGTTCAACGTCAAGGGCTGGCCGAGCACCTTGCGTTCGAAGCCCCGGGCACTGTCGGGTGCTTCGCCGTCGCCGAAGGTACTGACCACAAAGAGGGCGCGACGGGCCTGCTTCAAGTCGGCCTCATTCAGCTCGGCCAGGGCGCGGACGCGTACCGGCAAGCCCGCTGCCTGCAGCTGGCTTGCGCTTTGCCAAGCCAGTTGTTCGGCCAGGCCGCTTTGGCTGGCGAAACCAACAAGCCAGCTGTCACCGTCGCCCTGCCGAGCGTCGACATGGCTGCGGGCGGCAAGCACTTGGCGCTTCTTGCGCCGTCGGTCGAGGTATAGCAGCCAGCCGGTGACGAAGAACAGCGGCATGCTCAGGCTGGCGATGGTGACGATGATGCGCCCGGGTAGGCCGAAGTATTCGCCGACATGCAGCGCGTAGACGCTTTGCAGCAACTGAGCCTTCAAGGGCTTTTCGATGTAGCGCTCTTGGCGCTTGATCTGGCCAGTTGCCGGGTCGATTACCAATGTGTTGAATGCCCGTGGGTGGGCTGCACCCTCTAGCAAATAGAACAGATTCGCCGGCTGGTTGCCCGCTGGCGGCAGGCGCAGGTTATAGGTGGCAAGGCTCGGGCCGGCTGCACCTTTGAGGGTGGCCCAGATAGCGTCGTAGTCGACCACCAGCGGCGGCGCATGCTTGTCGATGTTGGGCGGCCCATGACGGCCACGGCCTTCACCGCGTTTGTGCTGCTGACCGGCCGCTGGCTCCGCCAGCAGCTTGTTCAGCCCCGAGCGATACCATTCATAAGACCAGAACAACCCGGTAAGCGCGAACAGTAGGTAGAACAGCAGGCACCAAGTACCGGCCACAGCGTGCAGATCCCAGTTGAAGGCACGGCCCTTTTTGGCCCAGTCGAGGGTCAGCCAGGTCCGCCAGTTGAGCGCCTTGCGCGGCCAGCGCAGATAGAGGCCGGACAGGCAGAAAAACACCAGCATCAGGGTGCAGGCGCCGGTGATCTGCCGGCCAGTGTCGCCCATGGCGAGGAAGCGGTGCAGGCTCAGCATCAGGTTGAAGAAACCCTGGCCGGCGGCATCGCCCTTGAGCTCGCCAGTGTAGGGGTCGGCATAGCGCAGTGTGCCCCGGCGCTCGCCGGGTGGCGGGGTGAAGAACACCCGCGCAGCGTTGCCATCGCGTACATCCACCCACAGCATCGAAACTTTCTCGCCCTGGGCGGTTTCCACGCGGCTAACCAGCTCGGCTGGCGGCAGTACGCCCTCAGCCCGTACTTCAACCTTGAGGACATCGGCGTTGAAGGCGCGCAGCAGCTCTTCCTGGAACGAGTACAGCGCACCGGTGATACCCATCACTGCCAGCACCAGGCCTGCGGTGATGCCAAAAAACCAGTGCAGTTGAAACAGCGTCTTCTTCACCACGTCTTCACCTTGTGTCGCTACCGCCCTCTATGCGGCGGGGATTATGCCTTGATACGCAAAAACCCCGCTCACTGGAGTGAACGGGGCTGGGCTTCGGATCTTCAGAAGTGGACGCTGGTGGTCAGCAATGCGGTCCTGCCCGCTGCCTGATTGGCGAAGTGAGTAGAGAAGGCCTTGTCGTAATACACCTCGTTGGTCAGGTTCTGCACGTTCAGTTGCAGGTCGACGTTCTTGGTCAGCTTGTAGGCAGCCATGGCGTCGTAGCGCACGTAGCTGTCTACTACCGTGGTATTGGCCACGTTGCCGTAGACCTCATCCATATAGAATGCGCCGCCGCCAACGGTCAGCTTTGGTGTGATCGAGTAAGTGGTCCACAGGCTGGCGCTGTTGTTGGGGGTGTTCGGCAGTTGGTTGCCATCGTTGACCCCGCCAATGGGCCCACCATCGATCTGGCGCGCTTGCATGTAGGTGTAGCCAGCAAATACCTGCCATTTGTCAGTGATTTTGCCGCTGGCCGACAACTCGATGCCCTGCACGCGGGTTTCACCAACGTTTTCGTAGCTGGTGGTGCCTACCTGTACGCGGGCGTTTTCCTTCTCGGTACGGAATAGCGCGGCGGCCAGGGACAGGCGCTCGTTGAGCAGGTCCCACTTGGTGCCGATCTCGTAGTTTGTGGTTTCTTCGGGCTCCAGGTCGCTGCTGAGCAAGTTACCGCTGCGATCAGGAGTGCCTGGCAGTGGGTTGCCTTCGGTGCCTTCGCCGAGCATCGCGCCAGGTGGCGTTGCAGAGGTGGCATAGGACACATAGATGCTGCCGTTTTCGGCAGGCTTCCACACCAGCCCCAACTGGCCGGTGACGAACTCACTGGTGTCCTGGCCCTTGGCGGTCGTAGTGCCTGCTGCGTTGTAGGTTTTGTAGTCGGTATCGAAGTGGTCGTAGCGCAGGCCCATGTTCAGCAGCCACTGCGGCGTCAGTTCCAGCGTGTCGAACACGTAAAGTGCACGGGTCTTGCTGTTGGTGGTGGTGCCAGCATAGTTGCGGGCGATGCTGCCGCTCCACGGGTCGTCCGGGTTCGGATTGCTCAGCGAGGTGCAGTTATAGCCACTGCTGGCGCCGATCATGCCGGGGGTGCAGTTGGTGTTGGCGGCGCCGCCTGGCACGGTATCGGTGTTGACGGTGTAGGACGAGCGCTGGCTTTCTTCGCGGCTCAGTTCCACTCCGGTGGAGAAGCTGTTCTTCAGCCCGGCCAGGTAGAACTCGCCGAACAGGTCGGTCTGGTTAGTTGTGGTGGCGGTATTGCCAACCCGTGTGTTGGCGCGGCGCCAGACGCTGCCGTTGTTGACGTTGCCCTTGCTGTCATCGGGCTGGGTGAGGATGTAGTCCTGCATGCTGTTGCCATGGCGCAGGGTGTTTTTCACCGTCAGAGTGTCGCTAAGGTCGTGCTCGATGGCGAAGGTGGCGATATCGACGCGGGTCTTGCGAAAATCGCGGTCGGTCAGGCCGTAGAAGTTGTCGCTGTCGCCACCGTCGTAGGGCTTGCTCGGGTGAGCAGAGGTGCGTGCGTTGCTGCCACCGGTCGGGATGGCGTAGGGAATGCCCGAGTCAGGCAGGTCGTCGCTTTCCAGGTGGTAGTAGTCAAGGTTGACGCGGGTGGGCGTCCCCAACCCAAACGCCAGCGAGGGGGCGATACCCCAGCGGTCGTAATTGACCTTGTCGCGGCCGGCGACGTTGCTGTCGTGGGTCATCAGGTTCAGGCGCCCGGCTGCGGTGTCACTGAACTGGTAGTTGCCATCGAGGGTGTAACGCTGGGTTTGGTCACTGCCCCAGGTCCAGGCGCCGTCGAGCGAGTTGCCCAGGTGGGCACGCTTGCTGACCAGGTTGATGGTACCGCCTGCGGCACCACGACCACCAATCGCCGAGTTCGGGCCCTTGGCCACTTCGACCGATTCGATGGCGAAGATTTCCCGGCTCTGGGCCCCGGTATCACGCACGCCATCCAGGTAGGTGTCGCCTTGGGCGTCGAAACCGCGGATGAACGGGCGGTCGCCTTGCGGGTTGCCGCCTTCGCCAGCACCAAACGTTATTCCCGGTACGGTACGCAGCGCGTCCTGCAGGGTCAGGGCATTGGTGTCCTTGATGACTTGTTGCGGGATGACGGTGACCGAGCGCGGGGTGTCCACCAGCGGTGCGGTGTACTTCTGCGAGGAGGCACGCTCGACCTGGTAATCGGTGCTGGCCTGCTCAGCTTTACCCTTGACGCTGGTGGCGTCGAGGGTCAAGGCAGTGCTGGCGACCGGGTCGGCAGCATAGGCGCCGGACGCGCCGAGGGCTAAGCCGATGGCGGTTACGATCGAGCGTGGTGAGCTTACTGCAGATGGTACGTTTGGCATTGCGCTGGACCTTCCCCAAGGTGTGAAGGCCGCGGATGTTAATGTAAGGATTTGTAAGGCACAATTGAGACTCGTTACCATTCGCTAGAAATTTACAATCTTTACATATTCTCTTTACGTTTTAGCGACACTGAAACGTGTAAGCCCGGTCAGGGCTTGTGCAGTGTAAAAGGGAATCAATATCATCGAAATCTTACAGTTCTTAACGGTGCCGTCGCATGTTGCTTCATATTCCAGGGGTGTTCGATGCTCAAGAGCTGGCTCGCATTCGCGTAGCGCTGGAGCAGGCCGACTGGGCAGATGGCAAGGCCACGGCCGGTTTTCAGTCGGCCAAGGCCAAGCACAACCTGCAATTGCCAGAAGGCCATGCCCTGGCCAAGGAAATCGGCAGTGCGCTGATCGATCGCTTGTGGCAATGCCCCCAGTTCATGTCGGCGGCGCTGCCACACAAGGTATTCCCGCCGCTGATCAACTGCTACCGCGAGGGCGGAAATTTCGGTTTCCACATCGACAATGCGCTGCGCCAGCCCAAA
Source organism: Pseudomonas sp. KCJK9000 (assembly GCF_046230725.1). Taxonomy (NCBI): domain Bacteria; kingdom Pseudomonadati; phylum Pseudomonadota; class Gammaproteobacteria; order Pseudomonadales; family Pseudomonadaceae; genus Pseudomonas; species Pseudomonas sp. KCJK9000. The sequence goes on from NZ_JBJJLN010000029.1 coordinate 42,710, forward strand.
GGCAGCGCCGAACGGGTGCGCACTGATCTGTCCTCGACCCTGTTCCTCAGCGACCCAGCCAGCTACGACGGTGGTGAGCTGGTGATTCAGGACACCTATGGCGAGCGGCAGGTGAAGCTTGCAGCCGGTGACCTTGTGTTGTACCCCGGCACCAGTTTGCACAAGGTCAACCCGGTGACCCGCGGCGTGCGCTATGCGGCATTCTTCTGGACCCAGAGCCTGGTGCGCGAGGACAGCCAGCGCGCGCTGCTGTTCGAGATGGACAATGCCATCCAGCAACTTAGCGCCGACGTGCCAGACCATCCATCCTTGCTGCAACTGACAGGCACTTACCATAACTTGCTGCGCCGCTGGGCCGAGGTCTGAACCGTGTCCTATCAGTTACGGCGTGAAGAAGTGGTGGATGCTGCCGGCCTGCAGGCGATGCTCCAACACAGCCCAGGCAAGGCGGCTCAGGCAATTCTGGCGGCAGCGGGGCAGGGCATGGTCGAGGCGCAGTTGCTGCTTGGGCAAATCCTGCTCGATGGCCTTGGCATCGAGCAGGATGCACGTGTGGCCCGGCGTTGGTTCGCCATTGCAGCTCAGGGCGGCAATGCCATGGCGCATAACATGCTCGGTCGTTGCCACGAGCAGGGCTGGGGAGGCGAGGTGAATGATGCACTAGCGGCCATTCATTATGCGCAGGCCGCCGATGCAGGGCTCGATTGGGGCCTCTATAACCTTGGCAACATGCTCGCGACTGGGCGTGGGCTGCCGGTCAATCAAGCCCAGGCGCTGATCTGTTACGAGAAGGCCGCGCTGTTGGGCCATGCCAAGTCGATGAACCTGTATGGGCGCTACCTGGAGCATGGCATCGCCACCGCGCCAAGCCCGGCACGGGCGGTGCGTTGGTATCGGCGGTCGGCTGAGGCGGGGGATTTTCGCGGCATGTTCAGCCTGGCCATGGTGTTGGCCGAGCGTGGCGAGTTGGCCGAGGCTGGAACCTGGCTGGAACGGGCGCGGTTGGAGGGCAACCTGAATTTTCTGCGCAGTGCCTTGGTGACCTTGCAGGGCGCGGGGCCGATGTTGACATCTTACGCAGCGCGCTATGCCGAGCGGTTGCAGCAGGTCGAGCGCAGCACTTTGTAGGAGTGGTGTTAGAGCGTGCAGGTCATGACGGCTTTAGGGGCTTGGCTTAGGTTTTGCTGTGGGGCGTATATCGAGCGCCGCCCGCGCGGCGCATCGCGAGCTGCGCTCGCTCCTACGTTTGTTTCGGGCCAGTAACGCCTGTTGCGGGCGCGCGCGACCGCCTGGTTCATACAACGCGATATCGCGCCAGGCTCCAAGGCGTCCGCGCGCAAATCCCGCAGGATTATTTGTTTCGGGCCAGTAACGCCTGTTGCGGGCGCGCGCGACCGCCTGGTTCATACAACGCGATATCGCGCCATGCGCCAAGGCGTCCGCGCGCAAACCCCGCAGGATTAATTGGCCCGAAACAAACGTAGGAGCGAGCGCAGCTCGCGATGCGCCGCGCGGGCGGCGCTCGATCTCACGGCCACCAAAAGGCTCAAACCAAGCCAAAAAAAATCCGACACCAGATCACCGGTATCGGATTTTGCGGCCTATGGCCTAACGCTCAAAGCATCAGCCTCAACTGACTGGCATTAGCCATCAGGCCCCGTTTGGCTTTACAGGTAGTAAGCCTTCAGCGGCGGGAAGCCGTTGAATTCAACTGCGCTGTAGCTGGTCGTGTAGGCACCGGTCGACAGCCAGTACAGGCGGTCACCAATGGCCAGGTTCAGCGGCAGGCCGTATTTGTAGTTCTCGTACATGATGTCGGCGCTGTCACAGGTCGGGCCGGCGATGACCACTTCTTCGGCTTCGCCTTTCTTCTCGGTCCAGATCGGGAACTTGATGGCTTCATCCATGGTTTCGATCAGGCCGGAGAACTTGCCCACATCGGTGTAGATCCAGCGCTCGACGGCGGTGCGCGATTTGCGTGCCACCAGTACCACTTCACTGACCAGGATGCCGGCGTTGGCGATCAGCGAACGGCCAGGCTCAAGGATGATCTCCGGCAGGTCGTCACCAAAGTCTTCCTTCAGGAAGCGGATGATCTCTTCGGCATAGGTTTCGAGGCTGTTGGTGCGGGTGATGTAGTTGGCCGGGAAGCCGCCACCCATGTTGATCAGCTTAAGCTCGATGCCGTCTTCTTCCTTCAGGCGCTCGAAGATCACCTTGACCTTGGCGATGGCCGCATCCCACACGCTGATGTCGCGCTGCTGGGAGCCTACGTGGAAGGAAATGCCGTAAGGCACCAGGCCCAAATCACGGGCGAGGATCAGCAGGTCCATGGCCATGTCGGTCTGGCAGCCGAATTTGCGCGACAGCGGCCAGTCGGCCGTGGTCGAGCCTTCGGTAAGGATGCGCACGTAGACCTTAGAGCCCGGCGCGGCTTTGGCGATGTTGCGCAGGTCTGCTTCCGAGTCGGTGGCGTACAGGCGCACACCCTTCTCGTAGAAGTAGCGAATGTCCTTGGATTTCTTGATGGTGTTGCCGTAGCTGATCCGGTCGGCACTGACGCCACGGCTCATCACTTTGTCCAGCTCGTAGATCGAGGCGATGTCGAAGCTCGAGCCTTTTTCTTTGAGCAGGTCGATGATCTCGACGGCGGGGTTGGCCTTGACCGCGTAGTACACCTTGGCGAATTCGAAACCTGCGCGCAGGTCGTCGTAGGCCTGGCTGATCATCTGGGTATCGATGAGTACGAACGGGGTTTCCTGCTTGTCGGCGAACGCCTTCATTTTCTGGAAGGTGTCACGTGCGAAATAGTCTTCGACCTGGATCGACATGCTCAGGGACTCCATGGGCAAACTGAAAGAATAAGTGGCTGCAACTGAACGTCCTCCGTATCCCCACTTTGGTTCGCCTACTCAGTACTTGAGCCGGATGGATCGTTTCCAGCATGGACGTTCGGCGCGCACTTTAGGGCGTGAAGAATGCAGAATCAACAGGCAATCCGGGCGTGATCGTCGTGGAACGGCACCCTTCCCACTGAATAACCGACTCGCATGACCAGCTGATGTTCCCCTGGCACTTTCAAGCGTAAAAAATTGTGGAATGGAGCGAGTTGGCCCCATCGCGGGTTAACCCGCACCTACAGGGTTTTGCCGGTGCGGCCGGGAGCGACAGCACACGGGGAGGAGGCTTTAGTGTTCATATTTATGGCCACGGTTTTCTGGGACCGGCGTGCAGAAAATGACTCATAAATTTTTTGTTACCGACAGGCGGACAGTGCTCGTCCATGAGCATCACTGCCATCTAAGCCTGGATGATGCCGTCAGGAAGCTGCGACCTCGGCAGGCGAAACAATGCTGGTCTTCGCCCCACGTGAGCGCCCGGAGCTCAGGTAAGCGGCAATCGACTCCTGTGTGACCTCGCCAAGGAATACCTGCTCAGCGTCCAGCACCGGCAACCAGGCACGGTTGAACTCGTACATCCGCGACAGCAGGATACGCAGATGCTCGTCGTGCGATGCAGTGGCGTTGAACGGGCGCAGGAAGTCGCCGCAGGTGCCTTGCTGGCGATGCATGTCGCGGCGGCGTACGTAACCCAGTGCCTTGTTCTGCCCGTCGGTCACCACCACATAACGACGGTCATGCTCATCGAGCAGCTCCAGGGCATCATTGACCGGGGTTTGCGGGCTGACCGATGGCGCGTTGTCTGCGGCATCTTCGGCACGCACCAGCAGCAGGCGCTTGAGGGTGCTGTCCTGGCCGACGAAATTGCTCACGAAATCATCCACAGGGTGCGCCAGCAGGGTATCCGGGTGGTCGAGCTGGAGCAGTTTACCGGCGCGGAAAATGGCGATCTTGTCGCCGAGCTTGATCGCCTCGTCAATGTCGTGGCTGACCATGATCACGGTCTTGTTCAGCGCCCGCTGCATTTCGAAGAACTCGTTCTGGATCATCTCGCGGTTGATCGGGTCGACTGCGCCGAACGGCTCGTCCATCAGCAATACCGGTGCTTCGGCAGCCAGCGCGCGGATCACCCCGATACGCTGCTGCTGGCCACCGGAAAGCTCGCGCGGATAGCGCTGCAGGTACTGCTTGGGTTCTAGCTTGATCATGTGCATCAGCTCACGGGCGCGCTCACGGCACTTTTGCTTGTCCCAGCCGAGCAGGCGCGGGACCACGGTGATGTTCTCCTCGATGGTCATGTTGGGGAACAGGCCGATTTGCTGGATCACGTAGCCGATGTGCCGGCGCAGGGTCACTTCGTCCAGCGCGCTGGTGTCTTCGCCATTAATGAACACCTGCCCGGAGGTGGGCGTGATCAGGCGGTTGATCATCTTCAACGTGGTGCTCTTGCCGCAGCCCGATGGGCCGAGGAACACGCAGATTTCGCCTTCATTGACGGTGAGGCTTACCGCGTCGACGGCTTTGACGTCCTTGCCGTTGACGTTGAAGGTTTTGCTGAGGTTCTTCAGTTCGATCATGAGCGCAGTCCTTCTGGAGTCAGGGCACGTTGCAGGGTTTGCAGGAGCAGGTCGGCGATGATCGCCAGCAGGCTGACCAGCACAGCGCCGACCAGCAGCATCGACATGTCGCTGCGGCTGATTGAGGTGAGAATGAGCACCCCCAGGCCGCCGGCGCCAATGGTGGCGGCGATGGTCATGACGCCGATGTTCATCACCACGGCGGTGCGCACGCCGGCGAGGATCACGGGCACGGCGATGGGCAGCTCGACCATGCGCAGGCGCTGGCCGAAGGTCATGCCGATCCCCCGCGCCGCCTCACGGATACCGGGCTCGACGTTGGTCAGGGCGAGGTAGGTGTTGCGCAGGATCGGCAGCAGCGAATAAAGAAACACTGCGGTGATCGCGGGCAGTGGGCCGAGTCCTTGGCCGAACTTGGAGTAGAACGGCAGCAGCAAGCCAAACAGCGCGATCGACGGGATGGTCAGCAGCACCGTGGCACTGGCCTGCAAAGGGCCGGCGACCACCGGGAAGCGGGTCATCAGGATGCCCAGCGGCACCCCGACGATAATCGCAAGGCCCACCGCCACGCCCACCAGCATGATGTGCTGCCAGGTCAGCTGCAGCACCAAGGCCCAGTCAAGATGGGCGAACGTGTCAAACAGATTCATGGCTGTACCTCGCTGTTCAAGGGGTGCTCGCGCAGGAAGGCAGCGGCCACGCTGGTCGGGCTCTGGTGCTGGACATCGACCTTGGCGTTGAGCTGACGCATGGTTTCGTCATCGAGCTGTTCGGCCAGTGGCTTGAGCAGCGCCACCAGTTTCGGGTTGGCGTCGATGATCTGTTTGCGCACCACCGGGGCGGCGGTGTAATCGGGGAAGTAGTGCTTGTCGTCTTCGAGCAGCTTGATCTTGAAGGCGCTCAGGCGGCCGTCGGTGGTGTACACCAAGCCTGCGAACACCTGGTTGTTGTGCATTGCGGTATAGACCAGGCCGGCATCCATCTGGCGGATATTGGCGCGCCCCACTTGCAGGTCGTACATCTGCTTGAGGCCCACGAGGCCATCCGGCCGGTTGGCGAATTCGGTGTCCAGGGCAACCAAGTGGTTGCGGTCGCTTTCATCACGCAGTACCTGGTTGAGGTCGCTGATGGTGTTGACCTGTGGGTAAGCCTCAGCCACCTCTTTGGGCAGGCCCAAAGCGTAGGTATTGCTGAACTTCGACGGCGTCAGCCAGATCAGGTCCTTCTTCGCATCCAGCGCCTTGACTTTGGCGTAGGTGGCCTCTGCACTGGGCATGCGTTCTTCGATGTGGTTGTAGGACACCAGCGAAACACCGGTGTATTCCCACATCAGATCGAGCTGCCCGGTTTCCTGTGCCTGGCGTGCCAGGCTACTGCCAAGGCCGTTGGTGACGTGTACGTCGAAGCCGTTGGCACGCAGGTATTGCGCGGTGATTTCGGCAAGCACGGTCTGCTCGGTGAACACCCGCGCGCCGATGCGAATCAGCGGTTTCTCCGCTGCCTGGGCAAAACCTGCGAACAGCAGTGCCGCGCCCAGCAGCAAGGCGATTTTCTTCTTCATGGTTTCCCTCTCGTTAACCAGCCAGGCCGCGTTCCAGCCAGCGCTTGCTGGCAAAACTCACTGCCGCATCCAGAATCAGGGCCAGCAGCGCGGTGCAGGCTGCACCCAGCAACAGTTGTGGCTGGTTGTTCAGGGCGATGCCGGGGAAGATCAGGCTGCCAAGGCTGTTGGCACCGATCAGAAACGCCAAGGGCGCGGTACCGACGTTCAGCGCCAGGGCCACCCGCACACCGCCGACGATGATCGGCACAGCATTAGGTAGTTCCACTTGCCAGAGCTGCTGGCGCGGTGTCATGCCGATGCCGGTGGCGGCTTCCTTGAGTGAGGCGGGGACGTTCTTGAGGCCCTCGTAGGTGTTGCGCACGATGGGCAGGAGGGAGGCGAGGAACAGCGCGAAGATCGCAGGCCCGGCACCGATGCCGAGGATACTCAGAGCAATGGCCAGTACGGCCAGCGGGGGGATGGTGTTGCCTACGTTGAAGAACTGCATGAAGCGCTCGGCTTTGTCGACCCGGTGCGGTCGACTCAAGGCAATGCCGGCAGGGATGCCCACGGCCAGCGCCGCCGCCATCGAAGCCAGCACCAGGACCAGGTGCGCTTGCAGGTAGAACTGAAGATCGTCGCGATATCGCACGATCGTATCGATGCCGATCCAGTGGACCAGCAGGGCTAGGATGATGAGCACGGTGGCGCATCCCAACAGCCCTTTTCCGTAGCGTTTAGCCACAGGCGGACTCCTTGTTTTGTCGGCGAGCACACTTCTTCGATGCCGGCCAATGCTGGCGGCGGGTGGTGTGTTCGCGAATAGCAGCAAGAGGCAACCGAAGGCTGCTTTCAAGCCATGAGCCGAACCCCGTCGGGCCCGAAAATGCTGATGAAACCAGTCCCCAAGCGAAGCGGGTTGCAGGGGAATGGACGTCTCCGTGGGCGCAAAGGTTCCCATTTGAGGCGGCATTTGGCCAGCGCCGATTTCCTTCCCGCACAAATATTCCCACTGCTTCGCAGCGCCCCAGGCCTTTCAAATCAAGGGTGTCGGCTATGCCGACAAGCGGTTGAAAAACCTGACTTAAGTCGCTTACAGGAGCTGAAAATGTTCAATCATGTGTATGACCGATCGTTCGTGGCGCATGTCGCCTGTATCACCCCGATGCTTGAGGGGTATCTGAATTTCGCCAAATTGGCCGAAAAGGATGGACGAGCTGCCTTCACGGCCGACGACTACATGATCATCACGCCTGTGGCCGGGCGTGAGCCGCATCGCCTTTGGTTTCGCTGCATGGAAGACGAGCACGGCATGCGTTACTACGACATTCAGTCGTGGAGCCGTCGCACCGGGCGGGATTTCAACACCAAGGTGCGCAACCTTGAACTGACCAATAACGGCTACGCCAAGCTCTACAAGGAGCCAACCGCCACTGACCGCCTGTGGAGCGTCATGACCCTGCAGGATGATGAATTCGTCAGTGTTGGCGATGACTTGGCGCCAGGCCAGCACATCCAAGCGCAGATCTGGACGCCAACCAACCTTGCCCTTTGTGGCTACGGCCGTACCGAGGTGGCTGACCAGTGGATGGCGTACGCGGTTTCCCACGGTGGGCCGGTGCTGGACCTGCGGCTTGAAATCACCGACATCGGTGAAGAGTTGCTGGACGACCACTGATCCGCAACCGGTGTGTCGCCTCAACAGGCGGCGCGCCGGTGCTTTGGTCTGCCTGCGGATTCGGGTATGATACTGCCCCTTTTCGATCCTCAGTCAGGCGATTTCCCATGACCAACCAGGCCGCCGAAGTCGCGAAGCGCCGCACTTTCGCAATCATTTCCCACCCCGACGCCGGTAAGACCACCATCACCGAGAAGCTGCTGCTGATGGGCAAGGCCATTGCCGTCGCCGGTACCGTGAAGTCGCGCAAGTCCGACCGCCACGCCACTTCCGACTGGATGGAAATGGAGAAACAGCGCGGCATCTCCATCACCACCTCGGTGATGCAGTTCCCGTACCGCGAGCACATGATCAACCTGCTCGACACCCCCGGCCACGAAGACTTCTCCGAGGACACCTACCGCACCCTGACTGCAGTGGACTCGGCACTGATGGTGCTCGACGGCGGTAAAGGCGTTGAGCCACGGACCATTGCCCTGATGGACGTTTGCCGCCTGCGCGATACGCCGATCGTCAGCTTCATCAACAAACTCGACCGGGACATCCGTGACCCGATCGAACTGCTCGACGAGATCGAGGCGGTTCTTAAGATCAAGGCCGCGCCGATCACCTGGCCTATCGGCTGCTACCGCGACTTCAAAGGCGTGTATCACCTGACCGGGGACTACATCGTGGTCTACACCCCAGGCCATGGCCATGAACGTACCGAAGCCAAGATCATCGAGAGGCTGGACTCCGACGAGGCCCGCGCGCACCTGGGCGATCAGTACGAGTCGTTCGTCGAACAACTGGAGCTGGTGCAGGGAGCCTGCCACGAGTTCAACCAGCAAGAGTTCATCGACGGCCAGCTGACCCCGGTATTCTTCGGTACGGCATTGGGTAACTTCGGTGTCGACCATGTGCTGGACGCTGTAGTCGATTGGGCGCCTCGCCCGTTGGGTCGTGTCGCCCATGAGCGCACCGTCGAGCCCGTTGAAGAGAAGTTCACAGGTTTCGTGTTCAAGATCCAGGCGAACATGGACCCCAAGCACCGCGACCGCATCGCCTTCATGCGCATCTGCTCGGGCAAATACGAAAAGGGCATGAAGATGCGCCATGTACGTCTGAACAAAGACCTGCGCATCGGCGATGCACTGACCTTCTTCAGCTCCGAGCGTGAGCAACTGGAAGAGGCCTACGCCGGCGACATCATTGGCCTGCACAACCACGGCACCATTCAGATTGGCGATACGTTCACCGAAGGCGAAGCGCTGGGCTTCACCGGTATCCCTCACTTCGCCCCAGAGCTGTTCCGCCGGGTGCGCCTGAAGGACCCTCTGAAATCCAAACAGCTGCGTCAGGGCTTGCAACAGTTGGCGGAGGAGGGCGCGACCCAGGTGTTCTTCCCCGAGCGCAGCAACGACATCATTCTCGGTGCAGTCGGTGTGCTGCAGTTTGACGTCGTCGCCAGCCGCCTGAAGGAAGAGTACAAGGTTGAATGCGCCTACGAGCCGATCACCGTGTGGTCGGCCCGCTGGATCGCTTGCGATGATAAGAAGAAGCTCGAGGAATTCCAGAACAAGGCCATGGAAAACCTGGCCATCGATGGTGGCGGCCACCTGACCTATCTGGCGCCGACCCGCGTCAACCTGTCGCTGATGGAAGAGCGCTGGCCAGACATCAAGTTCCGAGCGACCCGCGAGCACCACTGATTACCAAGGTCTATTCAGACCCGCTGTAGGCGCGGGTCAACCTGCAATTGTGAGGGTGAACTCACCGACGCATTTGCAGGTTAACCCGCGCCCACTGATGACCAGTTTCCTAAAATTGATCAGTTACCAGCCTTGATGCTGGTCCAGATCCGCGTGCGAATGCGGTCGATCTTCGCTGGCATCGCCTCAAGGGCATACAGCTTGCCCATTACCTCCTCACTCGGGTAGATCATGCTATTGCCCTTCATCGCCGGGTCCACCAGGCCATCGGCCTTGAGGTTGCCGTTGGCGTACTGCACGTAGTTACTGATGTTGGCCATCACTTGCGGCTGCAACAGGTAATTCATGTAGGCGTACCCCGCCTTCTCATCCGGGGCATCGGCCGGCATGGCGACCATGTCGAACCACATGGGCGCACCCTCCTTAGGGATCGAGTAACCCACCTTCACCCCGTTCTTCGCCTCTTCGGCGCGGTTCTTGGCCTGCAGCACATCGCCCGAGAAACCCACCACCACGCAGATATCGCCATTTGCCAGGTCGCCTGTGTATTTGGACGAGTGGAAATAGCTGATATAGGGTCGCACCTGCATCAGCAGCGCCTTGGCTTTGTCATAGTCGGCCGGGTTCTTGCTATGGTGCGGCAGCCCAAGGTAGTGAAGGGCGATCGGCAGCAGTTCAGGGCCATTGTCCAGCACCGCTACACCACAGCTTTTAAGCTTGCTCATGTACTCAGGCTTGAAGATCAGGTCCCAGGAATCCACTGGGGCGTTGTCGCCCAGCACCGCCTTGACCTTGTCGATGTTGTAGCCAATGCCGGTGCTGCCCCACAGGTACGGAAAACCATACTGATTGCCAGGGTCATTGACCTCCAGCGCCTTGAGCAGCACCGGGTTGAGGTTCTGCCAGTTGGGCAGCTGCGACTTGTCCAGGCGCTTGAGCGCTTTGCCTTGGATCTGCCGGGCCATGAAGTGGTTGGAGGGGAATACCACATCGTAGCCGGAGTTGCCGGTCATCAGCTTGCCGTCGAGGGTTTCGTTGCTGTCGTAGACGTCATAAGTTGGCACGATGCCAGTGGCTTGTTGGAAGTTCTTCAACGTATCGGGCGCCACGTAGCTGGACCAGTTGTAGATCTTCACGGTTTCGGCGGCACTGGCCACGCTGGCGGCCAGCATCAGTGGGGCGATCAGAAGCGTACGCATATCGGGTTACCTTGCTTTGTCTGTTGTTATCGAAGGCAGGCGATCAGCGGATCAGAAAATCAGGACGTAGGTCTTGCGCACGGTCTCCTGGATATCCCAGGTGCCAGTGCTGTTGGCCGGTAGCATCAGTGCATCTCCGGCTTCTATGACCAGGGGCTCGCCACCGTCTGGGGTGAAGGTGCAGCGGCCTTTGATGAAGTGGCAGAACTCCTGTTGGACGATCTGCCGACGCCAGCGCCCTGGGGTGCACTCCCAGATGCCGGTTTCCACACCGTCGCTGCGTTCCACGCAGGTGACCGATGTCACGGCCACGGTGTCGCCAAGCGGCACCGCAACGGGGTTGCAGCTTTCGAGCACGGCACTGTCTGTGTGTTTGAACTGGGTGATGCTCATGACCGGTGGATCCTGTGTCGAGAAAGGGTAGTCAGTGCATGAAGCCTTCCATGAAGTCCGCGAGCGAGCTGGCCAGGCGCCGCCTCCAAGGCGCGCTGGCGGGGTTGGAGAGGGTCCGATCCTCGTGGACGAAGCTTTTGATGATCGCGTTGTACCCCAGCCAGCGGCAGGGCTCGGGCGGCCAGCTGGCCAAGCTGGACAGCGGGCGGTTGTCGAGCACCCAGGGCTGGGCAGTCAGTTGGTTATGCTGATTGAGGATCAAAGCCGCCAGGGTGCGGCCACCGAGGTTGGTGGCGCCGACCCCTTCGCCGCCATAGCCGCCTGACAAGGCGATGCCGCGCTGGCGATCGCACAACATGTGCGGATGAAAACGCCGCGCCATGCCCAGGTTGCCGCCCCAGGTATGGGTGATGCGCACGTGCCGTAGTTGTGGGAACAGCTCACCGAACAGATAACGACGCAGTTCGATTTCATCTGGCTGGAGGTTGAAATTCTCCCGCAGGCGGCCGCCAAAGCGGTAGCCACCCCGAGCGCCAAACACCAAGCGGTTGTCGGCGGTGCGCTGGCCGTAGGTCACTTGGCGGCTGCTCTCGCTGAAAGCCTGCCCCTGGGCCAGGCCGATCTGGTCCCAAATGGATTCTGGTAGGGGTTCTGTGGCCACCAGCAGGCTCTGCACCGGCAACTGGTGTTTGCCTAGCGGCGGCAGGCTGGCGGCGTACCCTTCGACCGCCGGCACCACCCACTGGCAGCGGATGCGCGCCAAGTGCGAGCGAACTTCACCTGGCTGCCAGTCAATGGCCGGGGTGTTCTCGTAAATCGTCACCCCGAGCCTTTCCACGGCCCGGGCCAGGCCACGCACCAGTTTGGCCGGTTGAATGGTCGCGGTATGCGGGCTGTAGATAGCGCCGTAGGCATTGCTGATACGCAGCTGGGCGTCCAACTGCTCAGGGCGCAGCCAGCAGTAGTCTTGCTCGGTCATGCCTTGGCGATACAGGTCATCGAGGTAGGCACGCAGGCTGCGCTCCTGCTCAGGGTAGCGCGCTGCGCAGTACAGTACGCCAGCTTTGCGGTAATCGCAGTCGATGCCTTCGCGCTGCAGCACGCTGTGTACTTCATCGGGGATGCCGTGGAGCAAATCGATGCTGGCGCGGCGATGCTGCGCCGAGACGGTACCCAGCAGGCGGTCTTCGCCGAGCAAATTGCCCATGAGCCAGCCGCCATTGCGCCCCGAGGCGCCGAAACCTGCAATGTTGGCTTCGATCACGGCAATGTTCAGGTGCGGGGCCTGGCGTTTGAGATAGTAGGCGGTCCACAGGCCGGTGTAGCCGGCACCGATGATGCAAACATCTACATCCAGGTCCTGGCGCAGGGCCGGGCGCGCGCACAAAGGCTCGTCAAGCTGGTCCATCCACAGGCTGAGCGTGCGCAGCGATTGCATCGGTTTTGCTCCACATTCGTACAAGTCTGTGGCGATGCTAGTAGGGGCGGCTGGCGCCTGTCTTACGTGCGTGCACGCAGAGAATTTTGCTTCAAGTAAGCTTTTGGGGTGAGGCCTGTGTGTTCGCGGAAGCATTTATAGAATGCCGAAAGCGAATTGAAACCGGCATTGAACGCCAGCTCGTCGATGGTCGCCACGGCGCTGCCCTCATTCAAGCGCGCCATCAGATGCTGCAGGCGTGCCTGGTTGACGTAGCGGTAGAAGCTTTGCCCCAGCACCTGATTGAGCAAGTACGAGATCTGGTTGCGGCTGTAGCCGCTGGCATCGGCGACTTGTTGCAGGTCCAGCTCTGGGTCAAGGTAAGGGCGTTGGCGCTGGAAGTAGTGCTCCAGGTCTTGGGCCATGGTCGACAACTGACGGGGCGAGAGCCCCAGGCGGCTAGTGGCTGGGCGAGGGCCGCAGCTGGCCGGGCCGTTGCCGTGCTGACGTACCAGAGTGGCGTATTCATTTACCTGCCAGATCAACCCATCCTTGACGGTGATCGCCTCGCTGGACTGAAACGCCACCAGGCCATCGCCGCCCTGCACCGTGACCTGGTACTGAATGAAGGCAGTGCAACCGTCCACACGAATGCGGTCGCTATGGACGATGTCTTCGCCGGCTTCGTGTGGCAGGCTGGCGCGCACATAGTCACGCAGCTCGCGATACCCCAGTACACGGTTCTGAAAAAAGTCGCGGTACTGGACGTCAGGGTGATACAGCGCGAGCACACCTTCCAGGTCGCGATGCTTCCAGCACAGGTGGTAGCGCAGCACGATCTCGGCGGTGATAGGGGTCTGGGTGGGGCCATCTTGAAGTGTCATCGGCCGTTCATGCCTTGCCTGTATCGCCGCCAGAATATTGCAGAACACCTGATGCCGAACACCCACTCGCGCATTTTGCACGGTCAATTATTCACAGGTTTTTATAACTCATTGATTTTAAAGGCGGTAACTTTTTGTAAAGAGTGGCACAGCGCCTGCAACTGTTATTGCGCGAATGGAATTCTCGCTAACAACACACATAGGCGACCACATCATGATCCCCTCTGCCGATTACTCAGTTGTCGATACGCAAAGCCGCTCAGGTGTTTCCTGGGCTGCTATTTTCGCAGGCGCTGCTGCTGCCGCTGCATTGTCCCTGATCCTGGTTGTACTGGGTGCGGGGCTGGGCTTTGCAGCCACTTCACCCTGGGCCGACGAAGGTGCCAGCGCCAAAGCATTGGGCATCTCTACGATTGTCTGGTTGCTGCTGACCCAGATCATCTCCTCTGGCCTTGGTGGCTACATGGCGGGGCGTCTGCGGGCCAAATGGGCGAACCTGCATGGCGATGAAGTGTACTTCCGCGACACGGCACATGGTTTTCTGGCCTGGGCAGTCTCGACGCTGGTAGCTGCGATGTTGGTACTGGGTACCGCCGGTAATCTGGTGGGTGCTGGTGCCAGTGCTGCCTCCCAAGCGGTAGGCATGACCGCTGCCGCAGGTGGCGCCGCCGCTGCCAATGCTGACAAGGATTCGATGGGCTACTTCGTCGACAGCCTGTTCCGCGGTGACGGCCCTGCGCCAGTCAGCGAAGACGCCGCCAATGGCGTGGCCGCCCGCATTCTGGCCAAAGGCGTGGCCGGTGACGGTGCTCTGACCCCAGAAGACCGCACCTACCTTGCTCAATTGGTAGCTCAGCGTACTCGCCTTACTCAGCCGGAAGCTGAGGCACGTGTGGATCAGGTGATCTCTCAGGTGCAAGAGCTCAAGATGAAGGCCAAGCAAGCGGCGGATACCGCTGCCAAAGTTGCCGCCTGGACCGCCCTGTGGACCTTCGTAGCACTGCTGTGCGGGGCGTTCTTCGCCAGCTTGGCAGCCCTTTATGGCGGCCGTCGCCGTGATCAGGTGCAGTGGATGGAAGGCGAATACGTCGCTCATCGCACCATTCAACGATAAGCAAGGAGAACTGACATGCGCTCGATACTGCTATGGATGCTTGGTGTACCTATTCCGGTCATCATCCTTATTGCGATTTTCATGCACTGAAACAACGAGTCTGGACTTGTCGTAATGCTGATGACTTAAGCATTTGAGTCCAGGCTTGGTGGCGAAAAGTCCGATACCAGTGATCTGGTGTCGGATTTTTTTTGGGTTCAATTTGAGCCTTTTG